>DAIPLH010000015.1:0-6567 GCA_036769325.1 Bacteroidota bacterium | reverse complement strand
CCGGACACATCGATTCCAAGTTCGGCATCTCCATTCACCAGCTCAGGCATGTTCAGCGGATCGTGAATTCACACGGGATGCGAATCGATGGACTGCATATGCACACCGGGTCCGACATCCTCGACCCTGATGTCTTCATCCGGGGTGCAGAGCTGCTCTACGAGTCGGCCGCTCTGTTTCCGGACCTCGCATTCCTTGATTTCGGGAGCGGGTTCAAGGTTGCATACAAGCAGGACGACGTCACAACGGATGTCGACCAGCTTGGACGGGCGATCTCCGAAAGCTTCACCGCCTTTTGCCGGTCATACGGACGTGAGCTCGAGCTCTGGTTCGAGCCCGGGAAGTTTCTTGTGAGTGAGTCCGGGGTTCTTCTTGTGCGAGTCAATGTCGTGAAACAGACCACCGCAACGCTGTTCGCCGGCGTCGATTCCGGGCAGAACCATCTTATCAGACCAATGTTCTACGACGCGTATCACCATATCATCAACATCTCAAATCCTCAGGGAACACCGCGCATCTATTCGGTTGTCGGATATATCTGTGAAACTGACACTCTCGGGTATGACCGGAAGCTGAATGAAGTCCGCGAAGGCGATATCCTGGCGATCCAGAACGCCGGTGCTTATGGCTATACCATGAGCAACAATTACAATGCGCGACTCCGCCCGGCCGAGGTTCTGATCGTTGATGGAAGACAGCACCTTATCAGAAAAAGAGAAGTCCTTGATGATCTGCTGAGGAATATCGTCGAAATCGACATTTAGAGGCTCCCGGTTTGCTTGCCGGTCCCTTCTTTTTTAGATTATTTCCCTCATGAAAGCAGTGAAACCCAACTTGCTGGGGATGACCGAGCAGGAACTGGTTAGTTTTGCAGAATCAATTGGCCAGGAGCGCTACCGCGGGCAGCAGCTTTTCAACTGGCTGTATGTGAAGAAAGTGAGCAGCTTCGATGAGATGTCGAATCTCTCAAAAGAGTTTCGCAACTCACTTGCTTCGGCAGCAACAGTTGAGGGTCTCAGCATTGTTACGAGTCAACACTCAAAACGGGACCGGACAACAAAGTTTTTGTTTGAGCTGTCAGACGGACTACGCGTCGAGAGTGTACTGATCCCGCCTTCCTCCCGATTCCAGGACGGAAGAGAGGATGCAGAAGATCCCGGAGAGCGACTGACGCTCTGTGTTTCGACGCAGGTGGGATGTCCGCTCGACTGTGCGTTCTGCGCGACCGCTTCGATGGGATTTTCTCGTAACCTTTCTCCGGGGGAAATTGTCGGCCAGGTTCTGCGGGTCTCCGGAGAAACAGGGCGGAAGGTCACGAATGTCGTCTTCATGGGCATGGGGGAACCTCTCATGAATTACGAGAACGTGATGAAGGCGGTGGAGATTCTTCTCGAGGGTGTGGGGTTTGCTCCGAGGAGGATCACGGTTTCCACAGCCGGATGGGTAGACCGGATTCGTCAGATGGCGGATGAGAAGAGAACCGTCAAGCTCGCCGTTTCACTGCACAGTGCAGTGAATTCGACCCGGATGACCCTGATGCCGGTGACAAAGAAATACAGTGTTCGCGAGCTGTCTGATGCAATCGAATATTACTACAGGAAAACCCGGCGAAGGGTGACCCTGGAGCAGGTGTTTTTTGATGGAGTGAATGATACATCGCGCGAGGTATCCGAACTCATCCGGTTTGCGCGGCGTGCCTCATGTAAGATCAATGTCATTCCGTTTCACAGTATTGAGAGCACCGGACCATCCGGGTTGTCCGCCAGTCTCCGTCCTTCTCCACGTGTCACCGAAATTGTGGAGCGCTTAAGGAAGGAGAAAATCCCTGTGTTTGTCCGGAGCAGTGCTGGTGAGGACATTGATGCAGCGTGTGGACAGCTGGCCGTGCGAAATCCGGCGTCCACACGAGGGATTCACAGGAATTCAACATCCTGAGCGGATCTGCGCCTCACCGGGCAATGTTCCGCGTCACACAAGTTGTTCTCCGGGCTTGATTCCTTGTAAGCCCGCGTTGTTTCCACTTCTTGTTGAACTGACAAAATGAAAGACGATGCGATTAATATTCTTTGGTCCTCCGGGGGTTGGGAAAGGAACGCAGGCGAAACTGCTTTCGACCATCCTCGGTATCCCGCACATATCAACCGGCGACATGCTGAGAAATGCTGTTGCCAAAGGAACGGAGTTGGGTCGCAAGGCAAAATCCATCATGGATTCGGGCGGACTCGTTCCGGACGATCTCATGATTGCTATTGTGAGAGATGAATTGAGCAGCCCGTCGGTCTCAAAGGGGTTTATTCTGGATGGGTTTCCGCGTACGCTGGCTCAGGCCATAGCACTAACTGCCCTCCTCCAGGAACTCGGGATGCATGACTTCAAAGTCGTGAACTTTGACGTCGACGATGAAGAAGTGGTGAAGCGCCTTTCCAGCCGTCTGATGTGCGAGAAGGATGGGTCAATCTTTAACGGATTGATTGACGGGGTGAAGGTGAACGGAGAGTGTCCGCGTTGTGGAGGACGGTTGATTCAAAGGGATGATGACAAGGAGGAGACAGTTCGCAAGCGTCTCTCCGTTTACCACAACACCACCAAGCCGCTGATCGAGTACTATGAAAAGACCGGTGATGTTGTCAACCTCAATGGAGTCGGACGGATTGATACAGTACTCGACGCGCTGAAGTACCTGGTCAAGGAACTCCCTTGAAGAAGGAGGGGGGGAAAATGCCCCTTGTCGTCGCTCACCGGGGCGCCTCGGGAATTGCTCCGGAGAACACAATGGTTGCTTTCCAGAAGGCAATCAGTCAGGGCGCGGACATGGTGGAGTTCGACATCCGGATGACGAAAGATTTTCACATCGTCGTCCATCACGATCGTGATATCAGGCGCACCACCGGGGGAAGGGGGGCGATCTGGGATCTTACGCTTCAACAGATCCGGACGTATGACGCAGGATCGTGGTTCGATCAGCGGTTCTCCGGGCAACAAATCCCAACTCTCCGGCAGGTTCTTGAACTCATCCCGCCGCACATGGGGATCAACATCGAAGCGAAAACAGACGGCGATCCGCGGCGCAAGCTGGCTTTTGAAGAGGTGTGCATCCTCATTGTCATGGAGAAGAAAGCCGAGGACCGGGTGATCGTCTCTTCATTCGATCACCGCTTTCTTGAACGCATGCACAAACTGCATCCCCGAATCCGTACCGGCTCCCTTTCAATGCCTCTCCGGGATGCACGGAAGAAGCCCTCAACGCTTTCCGCAAAGCTCGGAACAAGCGCGTTCATTTGCAGCCGGACGATGCTCACACGTAAGCTGGTCCAGGATGCACATGAAAAGAAACTCATTGTCGGAGCCTATGTCATCAATACAAAGGATCACCTGCAGGAAGCTGTTGATCTGGGAGTGGATGCGATAGTGACCGATTTCCCTGGAAGGATTGTACCTCTCCTGAAGAAGATGGGGCTTCGTCCGGCGAACGGAAAGACCCTGCTTCAATAAAGCAACTGATGCTCGTCATACCTCCTCCTCCTTCTGACAATCCTGAAACGTTTTCGACTTCCTCTGATCCGTCTGACTGAAAGCCACCCTGTCGGTGCTGCACACGCGCACACTGGCATCTCAGTTTCAGCCTCTCTATTTTGATGCAACCCAGATGACAAGAATCCAACTGAAAACGCCGGCCCTTCTGGCATTCGTCGCCTTTGCCTCAATCGTCGGATGCGAAAGAACACCGACAGCCGAAGAACTTCACGCAGACGCCGTTTTCCAATCGGCGCTTCAAGCCGAACAGGAAGGGAGGCTTATGGATGCGAGGCACCTCTTCCTGGACGTGATGGAGCTGGACCGGATTACGGGAAGGGAAGCCCGGCTTGCGAGTGCCTCCGAGCATCTTGCCGGGGGATACAAAGCAGGAGCCCGTTTTGACAGTTCCTTTTTTTTCTATGAAAGGTCATTTGAGCACTACCGCTCTGTTGCCGACAAGTATTCTGCCAGGCGAGTGAGACTGGCAAAAGCCTCTCTGCACCGTCAGCTCGGGGAGGACCAGGAAGCCCTCACGCTGATCGCAGAGATGTCGCGTATCGCCGAGGTTCTGGGTGATGCGCAGGGCGTTACGGAGCTCAACTGGCATTTGGTTCCATTGCTCAGAACTCTCGGCAGACAGGATGAGGAACAGAACGTGTTGACGCAGCTTCTGAATGAAGCGGCGACAGCCGGAAATCCCGCCATGCAGGCACGAGTGTACACCGAATGGGGAGCGTCATACAATTACCGTCGTGAGTTCAACGCCGCGGCGGAAAATTTCCTTCGCGCATTCACTCTTGCCGGACAGGCCGGCGATTCCCTCCAGGCCGTCTTCGCTCTCTCAAGACTCGCACGGGCTTACAATCATGCGGGATTACAAAGAGAGGCGTTCGAGACATTCACGGACGCCTTGCTCCTCTCTGATCGTACAAAAGGCGCAGGGCCCCTGAGGGAGGAAATGCTGATCAACGTCGGGAACATCTACCTTTCTGCAGGTCAGTTCGACGACGCTGAACGGTTCTACTCGGCTGCGTTGCAGTCGGCAATTGCGCGAAACGACAAGCTGACTGAAGGGTATCTCTGGCTCCAGCTTGGACACTGTCATGTGGGGAGAAGACCTCGTTCCGCGGAATCATGGAAGAATTACCAGATTGCACTTGATCTCTTCACATCGTTCTCCTATACACCCGGAATCTCCTATGCGCGGGCTTCCTATGGAATTGGTGCAATGAAGGGAGGCAGAACAGCCGATGCGCTGGAGAATCTTTCGAAGGCTGTTCACTCTGATCCCTATCCGGGCCGGCTTGCGGAAGAAACGGACATCCCCCTGGAGTGCGAAAAAGCATTCTATCGACTCCACGGTGTGAGGCTGAACGAAGCATATCTCGAGGCCCTGCTTGTTCTCGGAAAGTATCAGGAGGCTTTTGTTGAAGCAGATCGGGAACGGGCGATGCGCCTGGCTGAAACAGCCGGACAGATCTCTCCGGAAACCGGAGGACAGGAGATCACTGCCTCACTGTGGGAGATTCAACACAATGAAGCCCTCCGGAAAGGGGCTTTGAGGCAACTCGGGACGATCCTTTCCTCATCCCCGGAGAACCGGTCGATCCTGCAGGAGGCGGCTCACGGTTGGGAGAAGTACCGGACCAATTCCGCGAACACCAGGCAACACCTTGCTGAAGCGGAGAACAAGCGCTTGAGTCTGCTGGTGAATCAGGAGGGAGGGACCATTGATGCCGTGCAGCGGTCTCTGCCTGATAACTCGGTTCTTCTGACGTATGTTCCGACGGCACGATCGACATTTGTCTTTGCGGTTGGCAGGAGGAACTGGACAGTTCAGCTCTCGGCAGTTCCGAAGAAGAGGCTCACAGAGCTCGAGCGAGAGTTCAGGTTGCTCTCAGTTGATTCGCGTACGGACTCCACTTCTGGAGAACCGCAGACCGGCTCTTCCATAAGAAGGCAGCACGAACTCGCAGGATGGCTGTATGGTGCATTGGTCTGGCCGGTCGAATCATTCCTCCCAAAGGGCCGGCGTGTGATCGTCGTTCCGTATCAGGATGTTCTACCGTTTCATGCTCTGAGGAAATTGCGGCGGGCGTCCCCCTACTTCATTCAGGAGTATCAGGTCTCCTATCTGCCGACGGCAGCATCGATTACTAACATAAAGACAACTGCTCCTTCCGTGATCGATATTGTCGGTGTTGGACATCGCGGCTCAACGTCATGGGATGTGGAATATGAATTGAGGGATATCAGGGCCTTTCACAAGGACGCAAGACTGCATTTTGGAAAAGACGCCTCGATCTCAATTCTTCAAAACGAACGCGCAAGCGTTCTGAATCTTGCGCTCGAGTTCCACTATGACGCACGCAGGCCTGGGAACTCGTTCCTGAGGGTATCGAACGGAACACCTGCAGGCTCCACCGAGGTGCCATGGGGAAAACTTCTGACGCTCCCTCGTTATCCGACCGTTCTTGTTTCCGACCTCGGGTCCTATGAGGGAATCCCGTCGATCAAACCCCTCCTCTTCCTTGTAAATGGAAGCGAGTCTGTCATTCTCACTTCGTCCCCGGTTCAGCGGAAAACGAAAAAATATTTTGGCGAATTGTTTTATACAGCCGTCGTTGGCGGAAGGGCAGGGGATGATGCGTACAGAGATGCGATGCTTGGGATGATCGGGAACCCGGAGATGAACGCGGTTTTTCTTTGGGCTCCGTTCTACCGGTGGGGGATCTAGGCGGGCCTACTCACGGCGGATCTTCACGCTACCGAGTCCTGACTCAACCCGGATGTTCAACTTTCCGTTCGAATCGACATAATTCTCAGTCTCATACTCTCCCTCTTCCATCAGGCGGAAACCCTTGTCGCAATCAAGCCGGGAGACCCAGTTTTCATCGTAGGATAACCTCGCGCCAAGCTTCGAGGGAACGACGAGAGTCAGCATTCCAAGCCCGACCTCGATATCGATATCCGCTTCCCTCATCAGGTTTCCTCCGAAGTCGAGATAGTACGTGCCGACTCCCCCTTCAAAGCGGAACTGCCGGAAATTCG
>DAIPLH010000263.1:0-4832 GCA_036769325.1 Bacteroidota bacterium | reverse complement strand
GCAGCATTCAGACCAATATCAGGATTTCCACCGGACACTGAGCACGGGGAAAGCGAATAACCAAAACCAGGCGGGGGCCACCTGCGGACGACCAACAGTCCGTCTTGTGAAGCCGCGTGTTTTCATCTACCTTGAATGAAACGAACTATGACCTTCTTGAAGCGAGCCCTCCTTGGTCTTCTCATCATTTTTCTCGGAGCACAGTTTTTTCGACCCGAGATGAATATGACTACCGAAGCCCAGCCCGCGGCAATCTCTGCACAGTTCGTTGTGACACCGCCGCTTCACAATGTTCTCCGTGAGTCTTGTTTCGACTGCCACACCAACAACACCGTCTACCCCTGGTATGCTCATATTCAACCTGTCGGCTGGTGGTTGGCTGATCATATCAAAGAGGGGAAAGAGCATCTCAATTTTGATGAGTTTCTTGACTACTCACCCCGCAAGCAGTACCACGCGTTTGAGGAAGTGCGGGAGATGATTGAAAAGGACGAGATGCCGATTCCATCATACACTATCCTTCATGAGGACGCCATCCTTTCCGAAGAGACCTCAATGATGATCCTGGATTGGAGCGACGCTATGCGGGATTCCATGCGCACCTGGTATCCCCCGGATAGTCTTGAGCGACGGAAGCGCTCATCATCTGCTGCCAACACGGAATGATGACGATTGAGCGGGATCCAAGGGATCGCTTCACGGACCGGGTAGAGAATTACGTCAGATTTCGCCCTTCATATCCACCTTCAGTTCTTTCCCCTCTCAAACCGCTCCTCAACAAGAAAGGCAATGTCGCGGTAGCCGATCTTGGTTCAGGAACAGGCGTGTTTTCCAAGCTCCTCCTTGATGCAGGGTTTCATACATACGCCGTTGAACCAAACCCTGCCATGCGGAGAGCGGCAGAAGTTCAGCTGAATGGTCACTCTGGATTTCACTCGGTTGAGGGAGAAGGAGAGGCGACCACCCTCGAAACTGCGTCGGTCGATGCAATTACCGTTGCACAGGCATTTCACTGGTTCGCTATAACAAAGGCGGTCTCTGAGTTCGCAAGGATTCTCAAGCCCGACGGCCTTGTCCTGTTGATCTGGAACGACCGGAGGGTCGATTGCGACGGGTTTCACAGAGGATATGAAGATCTCCTTCTTCAATACGGAACCGACTACTCAAGAATCAATCACCGGAATATTACCGGGGGAAGAATCCGGGAATTGTTCAACGGATGGCTGTGTGAGGAAGAAAAGATCCACCATTTTCAGAAATTTGATGTTGATGGTCTCAGGGGGAGACTTGAATCAAGTTCATACTGTCCGCCTGAAGGACATCCGGATTATTTTCCGCTGATAAGGGGCCTTGAAGATCTCTTCAAGCGCGAAGCGCGGGATGGATTTGTCCGGATGGAGTATGACTGCACTGTTTACAAGATCATAAAGCCAATCAATGAATAGCACCAGAGAAAGGGCATCCAGGCCCCGGGTTGATTGGTATGTCGCCTGCGTGTCGAAGGCTCTGAACTCCGGACCAATTCGTTCGGTTATCGATGGCACTCCGCTGGTTCTCTTCAGATCGGAGGATGGGACCCCGGGAGCGCTTCTTGACCGATGCCCGCACAGAAATGCACCACTCTCACGAGGGAGTGTGGAGAAAGGGGAATTGCAGTGCGAATACCATGGCTGGCGTTTTGACACCGGCGGTCGTTGCATGCATGCTGCCGGAATTCTGCCTGAAAAGATAGTCCGCGCCTGCCATGCAACGTCTTTTGCAATCCGCGAACAGCAGGGTTTTATCTGGGTCGCCTCGCTTCCCGATACCCAGCCCTCTCAGGATCCGTTCCGTTTTTCATACATAGGAAGCCCCGGCTATTCAACGGACATTGAAGTCCTCGACGCCGACGGATCGGTCCATGCCGTTGCCGAGAACGCTCTTGATGTTCCCCATACGATGTACCTCCATGGAGGGTTCTTCAGGCAAACGGGGGGGAGGAGAATTGAGAGGGAGGTTGAAATCAGGAACTATGGAAGTCGAGTCGAGGCTGAATATTTTGGTGAGGAACGCCCGGCCGGTCTGGCGGGTCTCATCCTCGCCCCGGGAGGAGGGACGGTCCGCCATGTTGATCAGTTTATCCTTCCTTCCGTGACGATGGTGGACTATTGGCTTGGCGAGAAAACGCATGTCAACGTGACCGTTGCGTTGACTCCGGTTCAGGAATTCCGAACCCGTCTGTATGCTGTCGTAAGCTTTCGCCTCCCCATTCCAACGTTTCTTGTAAAGCCCTTTCTCCGGAGACTCTTTCTCAGGATCTTTCGCCAGGACGCAGATGTCCTTGCCTGTCAGTCGGAGAATATCAGACTCTTCGGCGAGGAACGTTTCACAACAACCGAGGCTGACACCCTTGGCCCCGAAATTGCCCGACTGTTGAAGTCAGCAGAGACAGAATCAGAGGTGAAGACTGCTCAAGCACCGGTGGTGAAGCGAACAAAGATAGTGCTCTGAGGCGCCCACATCCCACATCTCTCCCACATCCCACATCTCTCCCACATCCCACGTCTCACATCTCTCTCACATCTCACATCTGAAATCTCACATCCTGGCTTATATTAGCTTTGCTTCTCCATCCCTCATTGCCTATATTGTGCGTCAAAACCGCCACCCTCCCCAATGATAGTTATGAAGTTTGGCGGCACCTCCACAGAGGATGCCGCTGCGATGCGGAACGTTGTCCGCATAGTCAAAACCCACCTGAAGTCCCAGCCTGTTGTGGTTATCTCGGCCATCGCGAGAGCGACGAACGAGCTTGAACACATTGCACGGACTGCATCACTCGGCGAAGAATCACAGGCAATTGAGCTTGTTGACAGCCTGATCCGCCGGCATCTCACCATTGTGAGTGAGCTCATTTCCAACGCGAAGCGGAGGGAGAACCTCGAGGCAGCAATCAGCGCTTACAAGGCTGAGCTCGTCACGAAAGTTGCTTCTCTTGCGAAGCAACGGGTAATGAATGCGGCCGCGGCAGATGGCATTTGTTCCTTTGGGGAGCGTCTTTCTTCGCGGATCGTTGCCGCAGCCCTGGAAGAGGACGGATCGTCATCCGAATGGATTGACGTCAGGGAGTTCATGCTCACTGACGACAAGTTTGGTCGCGCCAGGCCCCTGATGGCTCAGGCCCAGGAGAAAATCAGGGCGGTCATGAATCCCCTTATTGCAGCCGGGAAAATTCCAGTGACACAGGGCTTTATAGGGATGAGCCCCTCGGGCGAGTACACGACAATGGGGCGGGAGAGTTCAGACTACTCAGCCACGGTTATCGGAGCCCTGCTCCCCGCGAAAAAAGTGCAAATCTGGACGGATGTCGACGGGATTCTCACAGCCGATCCCCGCGTTATCGGTCCGGTAAGGAAAGTCAGGAGAATGTCCTTTGATGAGGCCCTCCAGCTCTCGCTTAGTGGGGCGAAGGTGCTCCACCCAACGACCATGGTTCCTGTCAGGGAGAGGGAAATTCCTGTACAGATTCTGAATTCAAAGAAAGAACAGGGGACCGGAACATTGATTGAAGTCGCATCTTTTCCCGCCAGAGGATGTGTCAAGTCGATCGCCCACAAGAGAAACATGGTCCTCGTCGCTTTCTCACCGCTCGGCCCCGGATCATCAACAGCATTTACGTCCAGGGTTGTGCCGCTTCTGTCCGCACGAGGCATCATCCCATTGATAGCAACAACGTCGGGCGAGAACGCTGTCATGCTGCTGGACAAGCATGTGGTTGACAGGGATGTTCTGGATGAGATCGGAATGTTCGGGAGAGCCAGAGTACATTCCGACAAGAGTTCAGTGACCCTCGTGGGGAGTGGTGTAGGAGAGAACATAGAACTCATCGGCAGGATTTCCGCGCTTTGTTCTGAAGGGAATATATCCATGATGTCGGGACCAGTGACAGACTCGAGCTTTACCCTGGTTATTGACACGGAGCACCTTTCCGCCGCCCTCTCGAAGCTTCATCGCGTGTTCATCGAAGAGGTTCAGGATTCTGAGATGTTTGATACCATAAGTGCATAGGTCTTGCCTCCTCCTGTTACAGTCTCCTCTCCAAAAGCAAAGACGCGGCGCATCGTTCGTGCTCTGGAAAAAGCACTCGGGGTTCCCAGGCAGGCCGGGTCGCTGCCACCACCTCTTGACATGCTCGTTGCAACTGTTCTTTCACAGAACACAAATGACAAGAACAGCCATCGTGCGTACACCTCTTTGAGGCAGAAATTTCCCCGATGGGAATTGGTCGCTGCTTCTTCTCCGGGAACAATCCGGTCTGCAATCCGGGCCGGAGGAATGGCAAATCAAAAAGCGCCAAGAATCCTGAACATCCTGAACGAGGTCAGGAAGCGGTACGGGCGGTTTGACCTCTCCACCCTGACACTTCGAAGCGACGACGAGATTATCGCTGAGCTCACCGATCTTAACGGGGTCGGTCCAAAAACGGCTGCCTGCGTCCTGCTCTTCTCACTCGGCAGAGATGTTTTCCCGGTGGACACCCATGTTCACCGGATTTGCTCAAGGCTCGGCCTGTCGCCCTATCCCGGTTCGCCTGAAAAGACCTTTGACACCATGAGGCGTCTCATTCCTCGCGGGAAGGGTTACTCGTTTCACACGAATCTGATTCGGTTTGGCCGCACAATCTGCCGGTCAAACAGACCGGTGTGCAACGAATGCCCGGTTTATGCTGAATGTCTCTATCCGGGGAAGCGAAGTGTGATGAGGAAGCGGAGCAAATCATCCGCAGACAACAACTTCATGTTGTTGGACAATGTTGCGTCCACATGAAAACCGATCTTGCCGGAGTAAAGAGC
>DAIPLH010000262.1:1106-4839 GCA_036769325.1 Bacteroidota bacterium | reverse complement strand
CTTGCAGTCGGCGTTTCTGGAGATGTTTGGGGATCCGGTGACGAATCCGAAGGGATGGGAGGTTAAGGGTCTGATGAGCATCTCCGCCAATGAAAGGAATGCCATCAAAGCCGGCCCGTTTGGATCCAGCTTGAAGAAAGAGTCCTATGTTGATAACGGGTTCAAGGTCTACGGTCAGGAGCAAGTAATTCGCGATGACATGGCCTTCGGAAGCTACTTCATAACAAGAGACAAATACGACGAATTGAGCGCGTACAGAATCAAGGAAGGCGACATACTTATCAGCCTTGTTGGCACTTATGGCAAGATCAGCATTGTGCCAAGGAGCCATGCGCCTGGAATCATCAATCCTCGTTTGATGAAAGTAACTCTTAATCAGGGCGTCATGCTTCCAATTGTACTCAAGTACATCATCCTGAGTGACTCTATGAAGAAGGTGATGAAGAACCAGTCACATGGTGGAACAATGGACATCATGAACGTCACTTTGGTGAAGGAATTGAGGTATTATGTTCCCCCGATCGACCTTCAGCAAGAGTTTCGCAGGTTGGTCGATTCGGTCGAGGCGGTGCGGGTAAAACAGAGGGAGTGCGAGAGGGAATTGAAACAGTCATATCGGAGCTTGATGCAGGCAGCTTTCGGAGGAAAATTGTTCCAATGATGATAACTTTCTCAATCCCAAGGTTAATTGGAGGACGGTAAGGATGAACCAACTCACAGCCTCAAAGAAACGGAAGCTCATGTCAGCGCTCAAGGCTTACAGGAGGCAATATCTCGTTGGAAAGTACTCCGAGCTGGATGAATCTGCGACACGACTGATGATCAACTCTTTCCTGACTGACGTCCTTGGATTTGCAACCCTTGACGAGATCAAGACCGAGTATATGATCAGAGGAACCTACGCTGACTACATTGTCCAAATGAAGGGAAAGCGATACTTCATTGTTGAGGTCAAGTCAATGGGGTTGGAACTTTCGCAAAAGCATCTGAGGCAGGCAGTTAACTACGCTGCGAACGAAGGAATCGAGTGGGCCCTACTTACAAACGCGAAACGCTTTGACTTCTACCGGATACTCTTCACAAAACCGATTGACTCACGAAAAGTCTTCTCTGTAGACCTGAGCGATGAGCGGCAATTGCGGGCATCCTCCGATCATCTTCAATACCTCACAAAGCAACTGTTGCCGGGCCGTGGACTTGATCACCTCTGGCACAGATACTCCGCTTTGGAGCCGTCCAACGTTTCCAGGATGCTCTTCTCGAAGCCGATCCTGAACTACCTGCGAAGGGAACTCAGGAGGATGTACAAGAGCAAGTTCACAGAGGATGAGATCAAGGACGTTATTACCAGGGTCATTGAGGAGAGGATCGAATCGTCGAAGCAGCCGAGAACAAGGAGAGCCAGGAAGCGTCGAACGAGAGCACCAGACTCCACCGATAGCGCGCAGGGACTTAATGCACAATCGTGATTCCTATGCCACAAACGGTTCAGCCAGTTGAATTCTTCTTCGAACTGCATTCAATGCCGGGGTTACCGAGCACTGTTGAATGGGTGAACGGTCGGCTTGAAATCCGAAGCGATTACCACACGAATCCCTTTGTTCGATCCCCTACCCCAGAGGCTTGGGACGAATTTTGGAACGAGGTAGATGAGTTAGGCGTTTGGGAATGGGAATCATCGTATCATGACCCAGGAGTCCTTGATGGTATCGGATGGGGGTTAAGATTTGGAAGGGACGGAAGGCGAATTGTGTCAAGAGGATCGAATGCCTATCCTGGACAAACGAAAAGATTTGGCGGTCCAACAACCGACTTTCGACGGTTAACAAGAGCAGTCACCTGCCTGGTGGGAAACACTTATCTGTTTGTGGTGTAGAGCCGGCCATTGATTCTGAATGAGGGGAGAACATCGACAAAGAAGGCATCATAGCGCGCCTGCACGAGATCGACGCTGAGCTGGCTACGCTACGAACTGAAGTACGCACCGTGAAACGCAACTGGGTGACCCAGAAGGATAGGATTCACTCAAAGAGTGTTTCCCGAGATCCGTACAGGACACTGGCCCTTAATGCCGAGAAACGAAACCTTCTCCAACAACTCACTGACCTCCATTCCAAGCCTTCCCAACGCACCACTGTGGAAGCGACCACCTCAAAACCCATTTCGGACGCTGCCAAGGCGATTGCTTATGGAGCCGACCAATATGAAAAGCTCCTGAAACCAAGGCACGCCTATCAAGTCAAAAAGAATCGGACAATTGCAAACAAGGCCGTTGAACTGCATTTTCCTCACCTCTCAGGCCGACAAAAGACCGATAAGATTGATTCACTCCGAGCGAGGATCGTGACTGAAGTAAAAAGGCGATTGGCATCGAGGAAAAAGAAATAAGTTTGATCCTCTTCAAACCCCCTCCAGTTCTTCCCACGCTTCATCCATAGACATTCCATAGCAAAATGGGTGTTTTTCCATATTGACATCCACAGATCATCCAGCCGTATCTTTGATCCATTATGAAAGCTGGGTTGTCCGTACGGAAGAATCAAAGCATAACGCTTCTATCTCAGCCTGAGAGTGACTTCCTCTCACCGGCTGAGATGGATGTGTTAGCATCGTTGATTGCTAATCACATCTATCATTCTCTGAGTTCACCTTCAACACCAGGCGAACCGCTCGAATCAGCTGGCATTGTCCAATCAAGTCGGAAGGAGAAATAACCCATGAGCCGAATGACTGGCCCAAAACGTAAGAGGATCTATGAAGAGCTTGTCCGTCGCGATGGCGAGTGCTGCTACATCGGAGGCGAGAAAGGTACGTTTGAAACACTCGTTATTGATCATCTCGACAATAACCCCAAGAACAACAATCGAAAGAATCTCCATCTTGTCTGCCGCAGTATCAACCACGCTAAGAACCCTCGTGGCCGTAGCAGGAAGCAGTCGTTTGTGTGTGTGAGTGGAGACATGAATGAAGATCCGCGACCGAGTTCAGCTGAAATGGCGAAGAACCTGCAATCCGAGCCTGACTTTCGACATTGGCTCTTCATGGAAATCTGGCGCAAGGGAGGACTTGAACTTGATGATGTAATCTACTCTGGGGCGGCAGCCGCGAGGTGTTCACCGGAAACGGTCCGAAGGTACACCAAAACACAGACTCGTCGGTTAAGGCCATTTGACGTCATTGAGGATTTGGATTCAAAGACAAAACATGTGGTCTTCCGTCTTAAATGGGAGAAAGCACGCGAGAAGGAGGAGAATCGGAGAATTCTCAATGCTCAAGCCAAGAACTGGAAAGAAAGCCAAGGTAAGCGTGGAGGGCTTCGCAAAATACTAAGCGACTGTCAGATTTCTGAAGCAAATGTGGACACCTTCCTGAGAGGGCCCTGTACGAGGGTGATCCGACCCCAAAAAAGAGGCAGAGGATGAAATCTGTGAAGGCGGTTCCTTTCTCTTTGCCACAACGCGCTCTTGAATCGCCGAGTCAAAATGAGACATGCCGATTAGGGCAACGATCTTACGTGATCCAGAGAACTCCGAAAACCCTACGTGACACTTTATAGAGGAGAGCCACCGGGAGACCCAGGATAAGTCTAAACTGAAAAAACCCCCATCATTTCGGGTGAGATCCAAGACTCTGGTTGTCTTTCCAAATGAGTAAGCTTCGAAAAACGATACGGACATTTCTCCTAAAAGAACAACAAGTATAGCGTAGTGATACATGTTGTGCCAACAATGAA
>DAIPLH010000262.1:0-1096 GCA_036769325.1 Bacteroidota bacterium | reverse complement strand
GGCAGACCCACCTTCACGTAGTCCAAGAAGCGATATCCTCCTGGACCTTGAACCATGAGGTTGGTTTGATATCCAATCGGCGTGGCAAATGCCGCCGTAGCGCCAAAGGTCACGGCATACACAAACGGCATGTGGTCGTATCCAAGTTGCATAGCGAGGGACATCGCGACAGGGAACATGATAGCAGCGGCAGCGTTGTTGGTAACGATCTCCGTCATTATCGCGGTTGCAAGGTAGACGGCAGCGACAAGGGCAATGGGACCATGCAGCGACGCCGCCTGCACAATCTGAGTGGCTACGAATTGCGCAATGCCAGAATTCTCAAGAGCCTTCGCTATGCCCAGAGCACTCGCGATGCTCAGCAGCACGCCCCACTCTACACCGTTGAACGCGTCTCTGGACGTCGTGCAGCGAGTAAGCACCAATAGCAACGCGGCGCTTCCGGATGCAATCACCATCGGAAAAATCTCCAGGGTCACCGCCACGACCATCGCCACCGTGATTGCGAGAGCGAGAGCAGCCTGTGACCTTCGCTTTGAGGGAACCTCTTCACTCGTCGAGATGAGAGAAAAGTCCCTGGAATGGTACCAATCCTTGTAGAAGGCTTTGTTTGCAACAATGAGCAACGTGTCCCCTGCCTTCAGTTCGATGTCTCCAACCTTTCGGTCTATCCGCTCCCCGTTCCTGTGAATTGCCAGGATGACCGCATTATAGACCCTCCTGAAGTTACTCTCCCTCACTGTTCTGCCTGCCAACGGTGAACTGGGGGATATGACCACTTCGTATGTCTTCAGCTCGCTGGAGTCATAGTTCTTGAGGTCAAACTGTGCATCCTTTACGATGTCGAGCCCCTTGCTCTTCTGTAACTCAACGATTGTGGAAGGTAAGCCCGTAAGGAACAGCCGGTCGCCGAGATGCAGCCGTTCCGTCGGTGGTATCGGTGCTATTACTTTCCCATCGCGTTCGATCTGAAAAAGAAAAAGGCCTTTAAGATGCCGTAGTCCCGCGGCTTCCACTGATTTCCCGATCTCTGGGTACGCATCATTCACCTTCATCTCTACGACGAACTCTCGAATGCTTTCCCCAAGCACTTCGA
>DAIPLH010000261.1:0-4856 GCA_036769325.1 Bacteroidota bacterium | reverse complement strand
TCAGAGGGTAGAAGGCAGGAGCGATCGATTTTGGGCATTTGAATTTTGATAATTCCCCGGCCTCGCCCGAGGCTCGGCCGAGGGCGGGCGGGTTTCCTTCGGATTTGATGCTTGGTTCTTCGTGCTTACATCTTGCGTTCTCTTCGGACGGCTTCTTTGGCGTTCTTGGCGCCTTGGCCCGGCCTTCGGCCGAGGCCTCGTCTCGAGACGGGCGGTTAAACAATGTGCCGAAATTGACTTTCAAAATGGTTTTGGATATACTCGCTAATGGCATAATTTTTGCAGAAATTTGAAGGCTACAACCCGTTGTTGAGTTCAGTGCTGTGCGGATGAACATGTATTGGAAGGGGTTTATCATGAGGAAGAGATTTTCACTTCTGACGGTTTCCGTCGTCGTCATTCTCAGCCTTGGTGCTGGGGCATTTCTGAACAATGTTATCTCATCAGACAACATTTACGAGCAGATTTCAAAGTTCAAGGATGTTCTGAGCATTACGGAAAAGTATTACGTCGAGGATATTGACACACAGAAGCTGACTGAGGCCGCTGTTGTGGGGTTGCTGGAGGAATTGGACCCTCATTCAAACTACATCCCTGCCTCGAGCCTTCAGCGGATTCATGAGGAATTTCAGGGAAGTTTTGAAGGGATCGGCATCGAATACCAGGTCCTCAATGATACGCTGATGGTTGTTGCTCCTATTGTCGGCGGACCGAGCGAAGCGCTGGGCATTCTTGCCGGTGATAAGATTGTGAAGATTGATGACACCTCATCCATCGGGATTACGCAGTCAGGTGTTCAGAAGAAGCTCCGTGGTCCGAAAGGAAGCCGCGTGAGCGTGGAGATCCTCCGGCCAGGTATGACCGAACCGCTTGATTTCGTAATCGTCCGGGACAAGATCCCGCTGTACACGGTCGGTGCTGCCTTCATGGTGGATAAGGAAACGGGGTATATCCAGGTCACTCGGTTTGCAGCGACGACCCATGATGAACTCGTAGAGGCGATGGCAAAGCTCAAGGCCGCGGGAATGAAGCGGGTTGTGCTGGATTTGAGGAGCAATGCAGGTGGATACCTCGAGCAGGCATTCAAGATGGTCGACGAATTCCTTCCAAAAGGAAAGAAGGTCGTTTACACCAAGGGCCGCCGACCCGAGTTCGATGACGAGTATCTCTCGAGTGGGTCGGGCCGTCTCCTCGACGCTCCGCTGATTGTCCTGGTCGACAACAGTTCGGCTTCAGCCAGTGAAATTGTTGCAGGTGCCATACAGGATTGGGACAGAGGCCTTGTTGTTGGAGAGACAACGTTTGGCAAGGGACTCGTTCAACGGGAGTTCAATCTTAAAGATGGATCAGCGTTTCGACTGACCACCGCCCGGTACTACACTCCGAGCGGCCGGTTGATTCAGAGGGACTATGGCAGCGACCGGCTCGCCTACACAAGAGCGGCATATGAGCGGGAGGAAGACGAGGGGGAGAATATCGGCCATCAGGCGGAGCAGGATTCCGCGCGCCCTGTGTTCAAGACGCTTTCTCTCGGCCGAATGGTGTATGGCGGCGGTGGGATTACGCCGGATTATATTGTCAAATCCGACAAGCTCACAGAATATGCTGCGCATCTGAGAGGTGCCAACATCTTTTTTGAATTTGCAACACAATACGGAGAGCAGCACAGCGCCGAACTGAAAAATGATTATCAGAACGACCTCATGCGCTATGTCCGCGATTTCAAGGTGACCGACAGTATCATGAAGGAGTTTCTCGCCCTTGCGGACTCGAAGAAGATCGAATACAAAGAGGACTTGTTCACAAAGGATCGCGTTTACATTGAGGCATACATCAAGGCTCAACTCGCAAGGAGGCTCTGGGGATCCGAGGGATATTCGCGTGTAATGCTTTCCGTCGATTCTCAGTACAAGGAAGGACTTGTCTTGTTCCCCGAGGCGGAGAAAATCTCACGGAATCTGTCAAGTCTCAAGTAACGTGAATCTCCGTTCACCTTGCGTAGCGACGGGCGCTGTCGTCTTCATTCTTCTGATCCAGGCAGCGTGGACCGTTGCACGATCAGAGAATCAGAGTAATTCTCCCTCCCGCGTCATCCTCGAGGGTGAAGAGCTTGTCTACAATGTGCGCTACGGGTTCATCGACCTCGGCCAGGTCCGTATCAAAACCGGAAAGACGGTCCGGGATGGAGGCCACACCATTTTTCAGGGCGACGCCGTGATTCAGTCGTACCAGGGTGTTCCGTTTGTTGACCTCCACGCCACCTACGAGAGCAGCTTTGACTCCCTTGGCTTCTCTCATCACTTCCTGGGCAAAAGCAAGGTTGATGACTCGTGGTCCTTCTCCGAATATTTCTTCGAGCATGACAGAAATCGTGTGATCATGGAAAGCGGGGCCACAGATCATGTCGTGGACCGCCGGGATACTGTCAGCCTTGAAGCCGATTATCAGGACGGACTCTCCCTTCTTTTCTATGCGAGAGAGAACCTGTTCTCCGGAAAACAAATCGAGATACCCACGTTGGTCAAGGAGAAGAAGGGAGCGACACTGATCGACTTCAGTGGGGAAAGGGGAATAGTGGAGAGTGATTTCATTGACTATCCGATTGATGTGGTCGGGTTCGATGGCACCGCCAAATTTGTGGGAATTTTTGGCCTCACTGGTGATTTCGAGGGCTGGTTCAGTAATGATGAGGCTCGTGTTCCCATCAAAGCCAATATGAAGGTGATCATTGGAAGTGTCACGATTGAGCTTGTCAGTTGGAAGCGGGAAGGTTGGGAACCGCCAAGAGCAGAAGAGAATTGAACGAAGAACTCAATCCGCATTGCTTGAAGTCAGCACCATGAGGCAGAGATGCCAATCGTCTCAGTAGGCGGAAAGACCCCGCGAATCCCGGAGTCGGCTTTTATTGCCGATGGTGCGTGTGTCATCGGGGATGTGGAGCTCGGGGAAAATGTCAGCATCTGGTTTCAGGCGGTCCTGCGCGGGGATATCAACAGCATCGTTGTTGGCGACCGGACCAATATTCAGGATGGCTGCGTTTTTCATGTCACGCAACAGTGCAGCGTTCGGGTTGGTACCGGTGTTACCATTGGTCATCGTGCAATCGTCCACGGGTGTACCATTGGAAACGGATCGCTGATCGGCATGGGATCTATCCTTCTTGACAATGTCCGTATTGGAGACAATTGCCTCGTGGCTGCCGGGGCAGTGGTGCGCGAGAACGCCGTTGTCCCTTCGGGTTCTCTGGTGGCGGGCGTTCCGGCGCGGATTGCCCGTTACTCTCACTGTGGATGAAATAAGAAGAATCCATGATTCTGCGGCTCACTATGTTGAATATTCCCGAGCCTTCCGTTCCTAGGCTAACTGGAAACACGCTTCGATGAGAGTCCGCTTCTGGGGGACGCGAGGTTCAATTCCCACCCCCGGCGCCCACACCGTTCGCTATGGCGGAAACACACCCTGTGTTGAGGTACGCCTTCCAAATGATGAATTGGTAATCCTTGATGCAGGGACCGGCATTCGCGCGCTCGGAGACCAGCTGACGGCCGACCTCAGGCCGGTCCGGGCATTGCTCGCAATCACCCATCCGCATTGGGACCACATTCAGGGTCTTCCTTTCTTTAAGCCGTTGTTTGCCATGGGGAACGAGATTACCATCGTGGGTCCCGAATCGAAAAATTTCGACCTGCAGCAGGTCGTGTCTCGTCTCATGGACAAGACCTTCTTTCCTGTGAAGCTTGATGAACTCCGGGCAACCATCAGATTTTCTTCCCTTAACGAAGGGACGATCGCCATTCCCGGAGGAACCCTTTCGGCTTGTCTGGTGAATCATCCCTCTCTGACTGTTGGCTACAGAATCGACGCCGGCGGAAAAAGCGTTGTCTACATTAGCGACAATGAGCCGTTCGAGAAGGTCCTGGCAATGAACAATGGTATTGACCAGGCCGTCGTTGAGAGATATGCACAGAGGGCCGGAGATCCAAACGGTCATATTTATGATTTTGCCCGCGGCGCTGACATCCTCATTCATGACAGCACCTACACACCGGAAGAGTATCAACATCACATGGGATGGGGACATTCTTCGTACCTGTTCTCGCTGCAGGTTGCGCAAGAGGCAGGGGTCGGCAAGCTGATTCTCTTTCATCATGAGCATACGCATCACGATCAAACTCTGGATCTGATTCTCAACAACTGCAGGCAATGGATCAACGAGCACCAGAGCAAATTCGATTGTCTCGCGGCATCTGAGGGGCTGGTCATCGAGTGCTAGCGGTGGGAAGGTGTCGCCCCCCAAGCCCAGGAGTGAATTCATGAAAAGAAATCGCCCTACGGGTCTTCGACCCGATAGGGTCGTAGACAGAGGACGCAGAGGAATCGCAAAGGGTTGTCCCGGTCTATCATAAGATATTCCCTCTGCGAGTTCTCCGCGCTCTCCGCGACTCCGCGATTTCTGTTAACGATCGGAATGCTTGACAATAACGGGAATGGTGCCTATATTGCGCCGAATGTACGGGAAGATTTTTTTCTGGACGTGCAACATGCAATCTCAGGCACAAGGGGATTGTATGGGGGCCACAACAATGGCCGCACGACATTGTGAAGCAGCCCCGGTTGCCGGAATGCCAGTACAGCGGCAGGCACAATCGGGGTTGTATTGTTTCATGAGTGAACTGTAACCGATGGGAAGTCCGCTTGTGTTTAAACCGCAGGACATAAAGAAACTCGGCAAGGCTCTTGGCTGCGCACCAACCGGAGACAAAACATTTGCCCGGTTTCAGGTCGGGTCGGCGGAACGTGGACTTGCCCTCGAGATTCATTCGGATATCCGGATCGGGAAAAAGAGCGGGAACCTT
>DAIPLH010000260.1:0-4865 GCA_036769325.1 Bacteroidota bacterium | reverse complement strand
CAACGCTCCCCCAGCCATTGAGCCTGTTTCGGTGGCAGGGCCTGATTCAAACCGACGATGCAGTGCTGCAGACGTATTTCTCGCTGTTCGATGATGACTCACCCCGTTTCCGGATATACACACAACATCAGGACTCGTTTGTCGAAAAAGCAGAAAAGGAAGGCAGCCTCCATTCCTTCCTTGGTTTTGCGCGGCACCCCTGGGTTCAGTCGTTTGATGAGGACGGGATGCACATTGTAGAGTTCCGGGATCTCATGTTCTCTATTGATGAATCGCTCACAAGAGCATTTGGATTCGATGAGCAGTTTACCCCGTTCATGTTGAGGTACACCTATGACACTGAAGGGAAACTCGTTGAAGTGACGTTTGATGGGGAGGCGATAGAGAGGTAGAGGGCGGAAGATAGAGGGTAGAGGATGGAGGGGAGAAGTCGGATGTCAGAAGCAAGAGGCAAGAGGGAAGAAAAGATGGAGGTTGGAGGGCAGGAAAGAAAGAGGTAAAAACATCACCACCACCCCTTTATCCCCTCCTCCGAAAGGAGGGGAGGTCATCGACAGTTGTGAGTCGTTTCCCACCCTCAATCTTTCTCAGCGCCCTTTGCGCTATTGAACCATCACAGTCTTTGCGTCTTTGCGTTTAAAATACCTGAACAACCAATCTTTTTACCTCAGCCTTTCCGATTCGATCATTTGAAATTTAGTGATTCCCCGGCCTCGCCCGAGGCTCGGCCGAGGGCGGGCGAATTTCCTTCGGCCTACGGCTCTACGAGCCGATAGGCTCGTGGAGATTTCAAGCTTCGTGCTTCGGATTTATCTTCTTGGTACTTTTTTCTTTCTTTTGTATCTTTTCCCCATGGAACACTTCAGACGAATGCTGCGTGCGAAGATTCACCGTGCAACGGTGACTCATGCCGACCTTGAATACGAGGGAAGTCTCACAATCCCGCCCGACCTGATGGATCTTGCGGATATGAGGGAATATGAAGGGATTAGTGTGTGGAACGTGACGCGGGGGTCCAGGCTTGACACTTATGCCATGAGGGGGGAACCGGGATCAAGAGACATCGCAGTCAATGGCGCCGCGGCGCACCTCGCAGGCGTGGGGGACAAGATCATCATCTCCACGTTCTCGAGTGTCCCGGAATCGCAAATCGACAGGTTTAAGCCGATCCTTGTTTTTGTTGACAAGGAAAACAGGGCGGTTCGTACAGGTCCCGAAGTTGCCGGGCCGCGCAAGATTGGATAAGGTTCTCGATTGTCTCAACGGGTTGCAAGCACATCTTCCAGCGCACGGATGAACTCTGCTACGTGAGTCTCTTCGATCGTCAATGCCGGAACAATCCTCAGCACAGTCCGGTCAGTTGAATTCACCAGCACCTTCCTTTCTCTGAGAGCGTCAACGAAGGGCCGGGCTTCATCAAAGAGTTCGACCCCGAGCATCAGACCGATTCCTCTCACATCTCTGATGGTCGATGGGTGAGCCGCCTTCATCCGGAGCAACTCGTCCCTGAGCCGTTCTCCCATCTTCTGAACGTTTGCCAGCAAATTTCCCTGGGTCAATTCACGCACAACCACACATCCCGCAGCACAGGCCAGCGCATTCCCTCCGAATGTTGAGCCATGAGCCCCCGGTTCGAGGACGTCCTCGACGGCTTCGCCTCCAAGGATGGCTCCTAACGGCAAGCCTCCACCAAGAGGCTTTGCAAGGAGAACAAGGTCAGGCCTCATGCCGAAGTGCTCAAATGCGAACATCCTTCCGGTTCTGCCGAGTCCGCATTGGATCTCGTCGGCAACCAGCAGAAAGCCAAACTGTCTCTGAAGCCTGTTGATCTCCTCGATGAACTCCCGATTCGCCGTTCGTATTCCTCCCTCCCCCTGAATGCCCTCAATAAACAGAGCGGCCGTCTCGGGTGTTACCGCTTTTCTGAGCGCTTCGGCATCGTTGAAGGGAATGGTAAGACAATGATCAAGAAAGGGCCCGTACCCTTCGCGGTAGGACACACGGTCCATCAACGAGAGAGCTCCATAGGTGCGTCCATGGAACGAATTCGTAAAGGCTATCAAAACATTCTTGCTGCGTGAAGAGCCCCACTTTCTGGCAATCTTCATTGCCCCTTCGGTGGCCTCTGTTCCACTGTTGGCAAAGAACATGCGCCTAAACCCGGATGCATCGATAAGCATCCGTGCGAGGTCATTCTGTGGACTCTGAACAAAATAGTTGGAGAGGTGGAGGAATTTGGATGACTGTATGCGAATCGCATCAAGAATTCCGGGGTGGGAATGACCGAGAGCATTCACGGCTATCCCGGCGAACATATCGAGATACCGTGACCCATCTCTCGCAATGAGGTACATCCCCTCGCCGCGGTCGATTTCCAGCGGCAATCGTCGGTAGGTCCGGAAAAACAAAGACATTTCCTGATCAAGAAGGTTCATGAGATCTTTATCACAAAGGCACTAAGGCACAAAGGGGATAGAATAGGATTCCTCTCAATCATTCGTGTCTTCGTGCCTCTGTGGTGAATCTTGCTTGAATGGTTGCACCATAATACCGAATGTGGTTTATTCTTTCAACGGGATGCTGCGGAATTTCCCTTCTTGTTTCTATCCTTCAGGCACAACAGCACAGCTCACACAATGTCTCTCATTTCCTTCGGCCAGAGTTCCCACATCGGAATGGTGCGGGAAGAAAACCAGGACTCCGCCGGTCGATTTCCGGAGAACGGTCAGGACGATGGCAGACGCGGGCTGCTGTTTGCGGTTGCAGACGGGATGGGAGGACACAGAGGAGGGAAGGTGGCAAGCGATATCGCCATAAAGACTCTCATCAAGGAGTTCTCGAATTCGACATCCGGAGAAATTCCCGAGAGGTTACAGCAAGCTTTCGAGGTCGCCAATTCGGCCGTCCGTGAGCAGGGGCAACTGAATCCCGCTCTGAGAGGAATGGGGACTACGTTAACGGCCATGGTCTTTTCAGGCAGGAAGGTGTTTCTCGGACATGTGGGTGACAGTCGTGCGTACCGGATCACACCCGAAGGAATCGAGCAGATCACTGAAGATCACTCGATTGTGGCCGAATGGCTCAGGAAGGGTTGGCTGACCGGGGAACAGGCGCGCAACCACCCCGAGCGGTCACTCCTGTACAGAGCCCTCGGCGTAAGCGATGAGATTGTGGTGGATCTCCTTGAAGAAGCAGAGCCCGAGCCGGGCAGCAGGTTCCTCCTGTGTACAGACGGGCTGACGAACCACGTGGAAGATGCGGAGTTGAAGGACATTGTCCTCGCAGAACCACCCCAGGATGCCTGCGACGCCCTGGTGGCAAAAGCGCTCGAACGGGGAGGATTTGACAACATAACAGTGCAGACTGTCTTGTATGGACAGGGCAAGTAGACCCTTGAGGGCTTTACTTCCACTGCGGCCAATGGAGTTTAACCGCCCGTCTCGAGACGAGGCCTCGGCCGAAGGCCGGGCAAAGACCGCAAAGTCGTGCGCGAAGGACGCAAAGAAGATAGTTGAAGCTTGCTTGTTCGCCCACTCTGCAAATCTGCCCATTTCATGCGGCTGAGTACACCTGTTGAGGCTTGATTGGAGCCGCCCTCTGCTTCTTGATTCTGCTGACAGATTTTGGTATCTTGATGCAGTTTTTCCCCGAAATCGCATTAGATATTGTAAGACCCGGCCCGCAGGAGGAGTTATGGCGCAGAAGAATTACGTTTCCAACAAGGATGAATCAGCCAGGCTGTTCGAGAGCAACTTTCTCGAGCTGTTTACCCATGTCCACTGGAGTGTCCCCCTGATCACCTACCTACCGGTGGTAACGTATTTCCTTTACCAGGCCATCGTGAACCCTGTCTTATCGACTTCGACGATCGTACTGTTTTTTCTTGGGGGTCTGACTGTCTGGACATTTACAGAGTATATTCTCCACCGGTACGTGTTTCACTATGAGCCGACCACGATGATTGGGAAGAGGCTCCACTTCCTGCTTCACGGTATCCACCATGATTATCCCAACGACTCGCTCCGGCTTGTCATGCCACCGATTGTCAGCGGACCGCTGGCCGCTCTGTTCTATTTCTTCTTTCTTCTGGTGGTTGGTCCCTCGTACCTGCCTGCTTTTTTTCCAGGCTTCCTTGTCGGCTACCTGTTCTATGATATGATTCACTATGCGACACACCACGCACCGATGAAGAGCAAGGCCGGACTGCTCTTGAAGCATCATCACATGCGCCATCACTATCAGACCGATGATTACAACTACGGCGTGAGTTCTCCGTTGTGGGATTTTGTGTTCCGGACGTATCAGGAAAAGAAGGAAACAACAGCGTAACCGGACGTTGGAGAATCATTACCGGAAGCCCCCTGAACACAACCGGGGGCTTTGTCATTTCATAATGACGTGAGCCGGACTAGTGCCCCTCCAACTAAATGCTTCTACAATAAAGGGGCACAGCCCGCCCTCGGCCGATTGTATGGCAATTCGAGGGCGAGGCCGGGGTGCTCGATCCAACATACACTCACGGTCATGTCAATTCTCAATCATTTTGTTGGATCGGCATCAGCTTGATTCTCCAGATCCATCGTGCTACATTGAAACTAGTCTAAACTTCATTAATCCTGAGTGTAATGACCATCTTTTGTGCTGTTGGGTGCTGCCGGTTCGGTTCCTCCATCCGGAATTCTCTTTCCGCAATTCTCACGCTGATTCCTCTGCCGCTTCTCGGGGGAGGGGAAGAAGTGTGGACCGTGATGAATGGGCCGACGGTGCATGACCTGAACCGGATTGAACTTGTGGATTCACTGCATGGCTGGGCGGCGGGTGATAGTGGAACGGTGATTGTGACCTCGGATGGCGGAGAAACCTGG
>DAIPLH010000014.1:4438-17818 GCA_036769325.1 Bacteroidota bacterium | reverse complement strand
GAGGCCGACCATCCAAACTGGTCATAGATGTCACCATCACTGGCAACGAGCTTGGCTTGCTCCACCCAGCTTGTGCCGTTGTTGTGAAAGATATAGGCCGAGCCGGCATCCACGCCAGCGTCATTGTCTCCGTATGCTCCGACAATGGCGTAGTCATCGGAGAGCGAGACGGATTGTCCAAAGAAATCATCGAAGGAGCCATCACTCGCGTCGATCTTGGATTCGGTGATTTGCGCAGTGGCATGGCAGGTGATTAACAAGGCAATGATTGTCAATATTATTTTGATTCGATGGTTCATGGTTAGAATCCTTCAATGAGAATTGGTGAAACAGTTGCATGATCTACTTTGCAAATAACATCTTCTGACTCATGATCGTGTTACCTGTTTGAAGTCTGTAGATATAAAGCCCCGAGGCAACCGACTGCCCGAAGTTGTTTAAGCCATGCCATGAGACCGATTGTTCCCCAGCTTTCTGGAAGGCGTCAACCAATGTGGCGACTTCCTGCCCGAGCATATTGTAGACACGGATGGACACAGAGCCATCGTTGCTCAAGGTATAACGGATTGTTGTCGATGGATTGAACGGATTTGGATAGTTACCAACGATCCTGGTCTCTGTCGGGAGAGTCTTGAGAGCTGTTGATTCGAGAGCATCGTACTCAGCCCAGAGAGCGTCCCATTCGGGGTCAACCGGAGCATCGACCTGGCAATTGAACATAACAGGGGAGTAGCAACCAGAGGGATCTTCCAATGTGACAGTATGGGAACCCATACCGGCATGAGGAACAGTCAGCTTGGCGATGGAGTTTGTTCCATTGCTCATCACGTTGGAAACGTAGTCATCACCATCGAGATCGAAGGTCACGGTTTGGCCGGTGAAGTCGCCTGTCATCCTCACCATTGCCTGTGCAGCGCCGTTCATGTTGCACCTGGCATTAAAGAACCTGATTGCATCGCAAGAGATTCCCGCAGATATTGCAAATCCTGTATACACATATGCCGAACCGGCAGACTCCCCATTATCATCATCCCCGTAGGCTCCGACAATGGCGTAGTTGCCGGAGAGCGAGACTGAAGATCCAAATTGATCATAGGCTCTACCGTGGCTGGCCATGAGTTTGGTTTGTTCCACCCAGTTCGACCCATCATACTGAAAGAGGTAAGCAGAGCCACCATCATCTCCCTTGTCATCATCTCCATATACTCCGACAAGTGCGTAGTCGCCGGAGACAGAGACTGAAGATCCAAACCAATCATAGCTTTCACCGTCACTGGCGAGGAGTTTGATTTGCTCTACCCAGTTCGAGCCATCGTTATGAAAGATGTAAGCAGAACCGGCACCGCCCCCATTTTCGTTGGTATCATACAGCGCTCCGACAATGGCGAAGTCGCCAGAGAGCGAGACTGACCATCCAAAATAGGCAGCTATGCCACCATCGCTGGCGACGAGTTTGGTTTGTTCCACCCAGTTCGACCCATCGTAATGAAAGATGGAGGCAGAACCGGCAGATGGTCCATTATCACTATCGTATGGCGCTCCGACAAGAGCGTAGTCCCCCGAGAGTGAGACTGAGTAGCCAAACGCTTCAAGAGAGTCGCCATCGCTGGCGATGAGTTTGGCTTGTTCCACCCAGTTCGATCCATCGTAATGAAAGATGTAGGCAGCACCGGCGCTACCTCCGTTCACATTGCTTTCATAGAGTGCGCCGACAATAGCGTAGTTACCGGAGAGTGAGACTGAGTAGCCAAGATAATCATTCGTGGAACCGTCACTGGCGGTGAGTTTGGTGTGTTCCACCCAGTTTGACCCATCGTAGTGAAAGATGTAAGCAGAACCGGCAACACCTCCATTATCATCATCTCCATCTGCGCCGACAAGAGCGTAGTCACCGGAGAGTGAGACTGACACTCCAAAATAGTCATCAGCAGAGCCATCACTGGAGGTGAGTTTGGTTTGTTCCACCCAGTTCGATCCATCGTAACGAAAGATGTAGGCAGCGCCTGCTTGCGCACCATTACCATTGTCATCGCCTGGCGCGCCGACAAGGGCGTAGTTACCGGAAACCGAGACTGGCGCTCCAAAATTGTCATAAAAGGCACCATCACTGGCGACGAGTTTGGTCTCAGTGATTTGACTCGTGGCAATATGGCCCCAAAGTAAGACGATCGAGAATACGTATATGAAGTTCATTTTGGCAGGACCCTTCTGGTAATTTGAAAGACGAGAAAGTCGATGGTGCTGATTGCAAACCTCAGCGTGCACCTGAAAGAAGGATACCGCCAACTGGTCCAGAAGGATATAGCTCTATAGATTGAAAAAGTAGTTAATCCTTTGGGGGACCTGCAGCTCAATGGCATGTCCTCAATTCAGGGTCACCTGCAGTCTATTCACCGTTTCATGCAACTGCTCCGGCTGCAGGTGGCTCCCCTAACCATCCATGCAGCCGACAAAGCTATTCGCCGGACAACGTCGCTGAATCTGCTGAGGTCCGTTTCCCCTCTAGCATATCACTTGCAGAGTTGAGTGGGGGTTTTCAGAGGATTTCCCGATAGGAGGGTTGAGAACACCACTACGAACAAAAAGCCCTCAGCCAACGGCTGAAGGGCTCTCATGGTGTGCTCACCAAATCCTTCCAGTTACTTCATCAGAATCATCCTCTTCGTCTCTACAAAATTACCTGCAGTCATCCGGTAGACATAGATTCCTGACGCAACGGTCGCCCCGATTTCATTCCTTCCATCCCAGAGTGCTTCATGGTAGCCTTCAACTTGCTGTTCATCGACAATCGTTCTCACAAGCTGTCCGAGCATGTTGTAAACTTTCAGACTCACCTGTCCCGGCTCACGAAGTCCGTACCGGAATGTCGTCGATGGATTGAATGGGTTCGGGTAGTTGCCGATGATCCTTGTCTCTGTAGGAAGATCTTTCAGGGCCTGTGCTTCAAGAGCATCATATTCAGCCCAGAGTGCATCCCATTCGGGATCAGGTGGAGCATCGACCTGGCAATTGATGATGACAGGTGAATAGCAACCGGCTGGATCCTCAAGTGTAACAGTGTGAGAACCCATACCAGCATGAGGAACGATCATTTTGGCGATAGAGTTTGTTCCGTTGCTCAGGACTGTGACAATATAATCGTCGCCGTCCAGATCAAATGTAACAGTCTCGCCTGTCAAGTCGCCGGTCATCTTGACCATCGCCTGCGCAGCGCCATTGGCGTTGCACCTGGCGTTAAAGAAGAAAATGTCACCACACGCGAAAGCCGATCCACCATAGATGAATTGCAGCGTATCCGCGCTCGAGACGGACGTGAATTGGTCTTTGATCCAAACATGCCAGGAGTATACCTCCCCTGGTTGAAAAGCCACTGTCGGATTGAAGTTGGCGGTCGTATCCGTCGCCGTGACCAGCGTATCGACCCCGGGGCCAAAGACATGCACCTGGAAATAGTGTGGGTCTTCAAGTGGATCAGCTACTTCCTTCCAGATGAATTCGATCGGGGATCCTTCGAGGACGGTGTCCCCATTCATCGGCGACAGCAATGTTGACCGCGTTCTCGGAACGGCTCCTGAAAAACCGAGCAGGTAGAGTCCTGTCTGTGTATCTGAAGCAATCCATCGACCGGATGGGAAGTATGGATACCCCCCCCAACTGCCGACATAACCGCCATTTCCCGGATAGGTATCATAGCCACCGGCGTTAGTGATGTTGGACGGATCGTGAACATCGGCAACAAACACACCTGCTGCGTAGTGCGCGACATAGACGTAATTTCCCCGACCGTGAACATTATGGATGACATTGACAGGATCAAAGGTGAAAGGAGTCAGCTGTACAGGAGCACCGGAAATATCAAACACCTTCATATTTTTTTGTGTCGAACCAATTTCGTCCGTTGTAAAGACATAACTTCCGAAATCTGACTTCCAGGTATTGTGGGTGCCTGCGTTAGGGTACGTGATGTGGCCGATTTCCTGCACGGCAGATTTCACCTTTACGTCGGCAATGTACACACCGCCACCATAGATCGCAGCGCCGTAGAGTGTGTCGTTCTTGACATACGTGTCATGCAAATAATCCGGTTGGTACTGACCAGCATAGGTTGGGTTTTCAGGATCTGCAAGGCTGAGAATTACTGTGCCGTTCGAAGAGCCACCGTTGAGATAAAGAAAACCGTCGTCTGCCGTAACGGTGTGTGTATATGCAGTGTTGTGTCCACCGACGCTAAAGACTGAGCGTACAAGCCAGGCGGTATCGGGAAGCTGACTAAGATTGATAATCTGAATTCCCTGAGACGCATTCTCGCTTACAGCATAGGCATAGTTGCCCCAGGTCTTAAGCTCTTTCCACTCGCTGTTTGCGCCCGGGATGTAGGCGACCTCTGCGATCGGGTTAGCATCAAGGTCGATAATAGAAGTTCCTGAATAGCATCCAATGAGTGCGTACTCATGGCCATCGGGTGCTACATACCCCCAACAGCTTGCAAAGTAAAACCCAAAGTTCGGTCCGGGTCCGCCATGCCGCTGGTTGAGATTGGCAATGAGTGTCACCTCGCATAAAAGCACGGTGGGCAGTGTCAAAAGAAACAGAACGAAAAGGAAAAGTCTCACAGTTGTTCCTGGCATGGTGGAAGGTTCCTGGTAAGGACGTAACGTACCCCCAAAGTCAAGAGGGGCTTTGCAGAGCATTTTATGCTTGGCCTGCCCTTATCTAATGATTCTAAACATATGTAGTGTTTTGCCGGTTGAAGGTCAAATTAGTGTTGGTTGTGTCTCAGTTTAAAGTCTCGTTTCAGTCAACAAACTCTCCCCTTCACTCTGCGAGACGACGAGTAGCGGGTTTTCAGAGAATTTCCCGATAGGAGGGTGAGGATACCTCACATACAAAAAAGCCCCCAGGATTCCTCCCTGAGGGCTCTGATGGTGCGCTCAACCTTACTTCATCAGAATCATCCTCTTGGTTTCCACAAAACTTCCTGCCTGTAACCTATAGAAATAGATCCCGCTGGCGAGATTACTGCCATCGAAAGTTACCGACTTGTATCCTGCCCCTTCTGATCCATCCACCAGCCTTGCCACTTCTCTGCCAACGACATCAGAGATAGTGAGTGTTACATGAGTATTGACCGGGAGCACGTAGCTGATCGTCGTGACAGGGTTAAACGGATTCGGATAGTTGCCTATGATTCTGACCTCCGAAGGAACCGCTGTCCGCGCCTGTTCCATTGTCTGGTACTCAGCCCAGATCGCATCCCATTCGGGGTCCGGTGGGGCATCAACCTGACAGTTGAAAGTGACAGGAGAATAGCATCCGGACGGATCTGTGAGTGTCACCGTGTGAGATCCCATACCAGCATGCGGAACGGTCATCTTGGCAATCGAGTTCGTTCCGTTACTCATGACGGAAACAACCTGCGGGCTGCCGTCAAGGTCGAACGTAACCATTTTGCCTGAATGATCTCCCATGGCCTTCACCATCGCCTGGGCTGCGCCGTTTGCGTTGCACTTTGCGTTGAAAAAGAAGATCTCTTCGCACGGAACCCCTGGCTCGACATAAGTACCTTCAAGGACCACACGAGAAACCGTCCAACCGGGTGCACTGGCACCCCAGCAGTCTGCCAATTCGCAGTCGTAAGAGTCCATGGCAGTCTCAAAGTTCTGGGCAATCCATGCACTGTCGGACGTGCCGTCCACCTGGCTGTAGAGCAAGATCGGATCTCCGGGTTGACCGATTGGTCTTCCCCAGATCTGGAAGCGAAGGTCGGGACCACCGTTCGGATCGCCAAGACAGGATGCTATCGATCCCCAATCTGAGCAGGTTGTACCAAATCCTCCGCCAGGATTGCGCCATTGTCCGGTCCCGCCATGGCGGACGCTATTGTCATTCCAATACCAATGGCCCTGGTCGGAATCCAGGTTCGCCCATGCCGCAATCCAGACGACTCCCCCTGGTGCGATATCGGCTGGTGGCGAGAGGTCGAGGGTGACAGTTCCCAGGTTATCAATTGTCGGCACCACATTGGTCCAGGGGCCGCCAAGAATAGTCGGACCAGGCTTTCCTTGGCCCTGATTGTAAATCGTTACGTTGAACGTCGCTTCCGGGACTCTCTCGAGGACCTGATGCCGGCGTTCAGTCTTACTTATGGAACTCTTCGGACCGCTACTGGCGAGGGCAGTTAATCCCCCGACAAAGACCAGGATGGCAACGAGGCAAAAAAGGAATTTGTATCGCATAACTGATTTCCCCCTTCTTTAGTTATGGCTTATAGACTCAATATCAGGTAGGGAGCGCTGCAACAGGTAAGAGTAACAAGACGAATCTACTCAGGACTCCAGTGATTGTCAAGGGGGGAAAGTGACTCAGTTTGAGGTCCCATGAACTCACCCTGTACTCACGACAGAATCATGTCCATGGGATTGTGGGGATAAGAGCTAAACAAAACAAGAACAATCCCGTCGGGGTTGAATATATTCAACCCCGACAGAGAGAGCTAGAATTGGCGCCTTGCTGGCAGACTTAAAACAGGTAGGGAGGACGCTGCAACTGGTACTAATACTGAACGAATCTACTCAGGACTCCAGTGATTGTCAAGGGGGGAGGCGCTTGGGTAGTGTCCTAAATTCAACGAACAGAAATCGCGGAGACGCAGAGTACGCAGAGGAAACGCAGAGCGAAATTCTGTTGGAAAGCATTGAAATATCCTCTGCGTGTTCTCCCCGATCTCCGCGCCCGCCCAAGTGTCAGGATTAGTCAAATTGGGACATACTACAGGCATCACAGTAGAGGATCCACCTCTTGCTTTTTTCATTTCCCTTCTTACCTTTCAACTGGAAACAACTTGTTGGAAGGAGGGTTGATCTTATGCGTACTTATCTCGTTCTCATTCTTATTCCGCTCTTCGCTATCCTCGTTGGATGTCAGCAGTTGGGCGATGAACCTGCCTCGGGCCCCAATTCCGTAACCCGTGCACCAGGTGGAGAATCTATTCCGGGTCCGTGGGCCACTACGGCGAAGGAGGTTTATAAGTCGGACGAAGAGATCTCTATCACTATCGGTATCACGGAGGGAACAATATCGGTGCGGACATGTTGCAGCAACATGCCTGCATACTACGTTGACCGGTTCGACGGAGAAAAGTGGATCGTGTACATGAAACATGAAATCGACTGCGAGAAGATGTGTGCTCAGTATGGTGTTTCGCTGAGCCCGTTACAGCCTCTTCACGCGGCGCTTGACCCTGAGATTTCAGAAGGAGGAGTGTACCGGTTCAGGTTCCTGTACGCTGACGAGCTTACGAGCGACAAGGAACTGATCAGTAATTCCTTTACGGTGGAGTAGCTGGTTCCACTGGCTGGCTGTTGGTAGAAGAAAACCGCCATGGCGCCAAGACGCCAAGAAAACGTGCAGTTAGTGAATCCAAATCACTTTCAGCAATACGCTTGGCGACATGGCGTCGTGGCGGTTCAATTTGTAAAGGCTTTTTCAAATATGTGCTAGAGGGAAAGAACTGCCACGCGAACATGGCACGCCAGAGATCAGGGGTTGATCACTTTTCTAATCTGGTGATTGTAGGTATCGACAATGTACAGAGTATTCGTCGCATCATCGAACGCTATGCCTTCCGGGTGGTAGAACATTGCCTCGATTGCGCGCGTTCCGGAAGGAGAAGCACCAATGAGGTTGTTGCCTGCTACAGTAGTGATGATCCCTGAACTGCTGATCTTGCGGATCACATTGTTATTAAGATCCGCAATATACATATCCCCATTAGCTGCAATATCCAGATCTGTTGGATAATTGAGCTTTGCGGAGAGGGCGGGTCCTCCATCGCCTTCCCACCCAGGCTCATGGGTCCCTGCAATAGTAGTAACCATTCGCGTGGCGATGTTGATCTTGCGAATTGTATGGTTCCCGGTATCAGTCAGGTAGAGGTCTTCACCATTTGATGAGATGTCAATGGCTACTCGACCACAAAACGATGAGCTTTCGCATCCAGGAAATGCAAACTGTGCGGCCTCCCCAATTCCGTCTGCGATTCCCCTTGTTCCTCCTACGAATGTGGTTATGACACCGGTTTGAGAGTCAACTACACGGATCCTGGTGTTCCCTTGATCCACGATGTACATGTTGCCTGCAGGATCGAATACAAGACTTGAAGGCTCGCCCAATCTGGCCGCGGTTGCGGGACCGCCATTTCCGCTGAATCCCGGGATACCCGTTCCCGCCACAACTGAAACCTCGAGGGTCGCGGCGTCAAAGCTCTTCACTCTGCAATTACCATAGCAAGCCACGTAGTAGTCGCCATCCAACCCTTCTCTTACCTCGGTGGGACTGTTCAGATCAACATCCCGCCCTGCACCCAAAGTATCGTCACCTGCGATCCCTGATCCAATGAAAGCATCAATGAGACTATCCGGCGTGATCTTTCGTATTCGGTTGTTTCCTCGGTCCACTATCAACAACTCGCCGTTTGGCGTAACCGTCACGTCGACAGGCCAAAACAGCGAACAAGCGATCGCTAACCCGCCATCGCCACCCTTTCCATTCTCCCCCTGCGTGCCGGCAACGTCCAGAAGAAGACCATCAAGATCAGGCGGCGGAACCGGAACAGGGCCGCCTGAATCGCAACTGGCCATCAGGAAAAAGAACCCAAAAATTGGCAGAGTCAGGACAGATCTTTTCATTTCAAAAGGAACACACTTTCTGTTTATCATCAATTATTTGGAGCCCCCCCAAGGATCCATTCCTTTATCAGATCCTGGTCACCCTGGGAAAGAGTATCTCCCGGAATCGTCGAAAACGGCATCCTCGGACAAGAAGTCCGTCCGCTTACTACCAAATAGACGAGACTTGAATCCGGATTGCCCGGACCGCCATTGACACCACCAACCACTCGATAGATTGCACCACAGCTTGTGTTCGTTACGGCTGCGTAGTAAAGGTTTGACCAGCTGACAGACGGCTCAAGAGAGAACGGAGCGCTGCCACCGGGATGACAGCCCCGGGCCTGACAATTCAAATCCCAGATAGGCTGGATGTAGTCAGCATAAGAAATGACTGTGGGGGTTCCAATTGTAATCGAAACGGTTGCGGTCAGACAATCGTCGCTGACAATGAATGATGTCTCCTCGCCAATCAATGCTGTCGAAGATGCCGCTATGATAACAAACGAGGGGGAAACGGTGGAGTCCACGAACTCTGCGGTGGCAATTGCCGGATCCGGCGGGCTTGAAATGCGAAAAGGAGGAGTCCCGGAGAATGAGACGTTTGTCGACCCTCCAGCCGGAATGAGAACTGCCGTCCTGCTCACTGCAGGTGCCGGCCGGTCGGCACAAGGATCTGTATCTGACTCTTCGCACGCCGCAAAAACTATGGCTGCGATTGCAATCGTGCTAAACGCTGTGCGATTCACTTGTTGACTCCTGCTATCTTAGGTACAGCCGGTACTTTCGAATATATTCCTTCACCGAATCGACCACCATATACTGTATCGATTTCCCTTCTTTCACCCGCCTTCGAATCTCGCTGGACGAAACGCCCACATCCGGAATTCTGCAGATCCCGACGCGCTCCTTCAATCTGTGTTCCAACTTCGGTAACGGGAAGTCGGGCCGTGTGAGGACAAGAATTTCCGCGAGGTCGAGGATTTCATCTCGTGATTTCCAACTCGGGAAATCAGCAAGCATGTCCATTCCCATGACGAATGAAAAGGCAGCATCAGGAAAGCTGGCTGTCAGCTGCTTCAGCGTGTCGACAGTATACGATACGCCGCCGCGGTCCAACTCGATGGCCGAAACCCTGAGATGCGTATTCCCCTCTACAGATCGCTTGAGCATCTGAAGCCGGTGCTTTCCTTCTTCCGGCTCATGGTTCCTCTTGTGAGGCGGAACTGCGGCTGGCACAAACAGAAGGTGGTCAAAACCGGCCTGCTCAACTGCGCGCTCGGCAGCAATCAGATGACCTATATGCGGCGGATCAAACGTTCCGCCGAAAATTCCAACATTCATCCGTTACCTTCTGTCAGCTCTTCATAGACTGACTCGGTCTGACCCACCATACGGTCCACAGAGAAATCACGTCGCACCCTGCTCAGTGCACTCGCTGCAAGCTTTTCTGCCAGGGCCTTATCCTCAACCAATCGCTGTATCGCCCCGGCCAGTAACCCCACGTCCGATGGTGGGACAAGCAGTGCATCCTGTGCGTCGGTTACAACCTCGCGAACTCCGTCAACCGACGTCGCTACGATTGGCACGCCGGCAGCCATGGCCTCAAGAAGAGCAAGCGGTAGTCCCTCCCAAAGGGAAGGGAGCGCAAAAACATCCATTTCTGCAAGCTCAGTTGAAATATCCTGTTTCGCTCCACGGAAGTCAACCAGGTCAGCAATTCCGAGTTGCCGTGCCTCCGCACCGAGAGTTTCCGCAAGTTCCCCCTCCCCGATAATCCTTAGCTCCAGTTCCCTACCAGCCTTTACAACCGCTGCAAAGGCTTTGAGGAGGACCGTGTGCCCCTTTTGTATATGCAGACGGCCAACCGTTCCAATAACAGTCTTCCGGATCCTCTCTCCTCGATTGTGCTGAAATGCCTCTGTGTCAATGCCGTTCCGGATCAGAACCGTTTTGGCCTTATCCGCCACTCCTCTCCGTATCCCAAGGTCCACATCACTCTGGGCAACACACACAATCCGGTCTGTCACATGAAGGAGAATGCCATCCACCAACCTGAACACCTTGTTGCGAACCGATGTCAGATCGTGAAGATAATGCAGTCCATGATAGGTATGCACCGCCTTCCGTCGCGGAATTCCAAGTGAAGCCACCCTCCCGGTAAAGCCCGCGGTACCCCCATGCGTGTGAATGATGGCTGGCTTTAGTTGCCGTAACAAACGCCTGCACGACAGCAATGAACCGATGCCCGGACGGTTCGACATTTCGAGAGGGTGAAAAGGGATCCCGGATTCTTTCAGCCGGTCAACAAGGTAGCCTGCGCCATGACATGCGACATGCGGGTCAAACCGCTTCATGCGTTGTGCAAGGAGGAGCACGTGCTGCTGACCGCCGCCAACCTCGGCATCGTCAATCATCAGGAGGACCCTGTGCTTTGACTTCGTCATGCGGTCAATCTGTTTTCGTTCCTGGAGATTTGCCCGTGATCCACAGGTAATATTGCAGCAGTCGATTCTCCACGCCCGGTCGGTGTTTCCTGTAGTAGCGTAACTGGCTCCTCCGGTATTCAACTGCCGTGAGGCTCTCAGTGCCGGATGAGCTCCCTGCCTTTAAATGGACCAGGGACACTCCCGGGAAATACCGCACCTTCCTGCCGGCATTCAGCACACGGTTGCAGAGATCCTTATCCTCAAAGTACATGAAAAACTCTTCATCAAATCCCCCCAACTGATGGAAGAGGTCCTTTCTTATGAAGAGCGCTGCTCCTGTCACCCATCCAACATCTCTCTGGTCTGAAAATGATGTTGCGGTCCTTTCTTCCACCCAGCCAATCCGATCGTCAAGCAGTCTGTACCATGCTTTGTCCCGTATCTCCCCTCCGAAGGTTGGAAGAGAGCCGCAGGAAAACTGGAACCTTCCATCCGGGCAACAAAGGCCGGGGCCAATCACACCGATCGCGTTATCCTCACCGAACTGTTTCTCTACCTTTGTCAGGATATCTGAAGCTGTGATCGTGTCATTATTCAGGAAAAAGGAAGATCGCCTTGTGCGATGCCGGCACCTAAGTTGTTGGCTTTGCTGAATCCCGCATTCGTCTCGCTGAAGACGAACCGTACTTCAGGGAACTCTTCGACGAGTTTCCTCGGGTCTTCCTGCGTGGATGCATTATCGACAACGATAATTTCGTAGCCCGATTGATGATGGTCTCTGAAGGTGAGAATCGCTGTCCTCGTCAGAGGGATCTGGTTGTGTTGGACAAGAATGACGGAAGTCATCTTTTTTGCTTCCTAGCGATTTCGATAGTTCGAAGTCCCACGAGACGGCAATAGAAAACCGCAGTCCGGTTGATGAGCCTGCCAGCGATAGATTCGCCATTCGTCAGCCAGGCGGTCATGCAGGAGAGCACCTCGCGCTCATCACGGCGAAAATCGTTTCGTAACGTCATCCGCTTCATGCGAATCCAGCGCACGTTGAAGAGAAACCAGGAATATGCTTCGAAGAGACCCTTCAGAGAATATCGGGGGAAGAGAAAAGCATGAATGAACTTCGCGATCTTGTTCGCCGCGAAGAATGGGGCCGCCGCAATGAGCGTCCGGATGGAAAAGAACAGAGCCATATTCAGCAAACGATTTCTCTCCTGAAGCATGGTCATTCGGGAAGATGGGGCTTTCTTTGAAGTCCCTCCCCCGGCGTGCTGGACTACTGATTTTGGGGCATAAACAACCCTGTATCCCATGAATCGAGCCCGAAGGGAGCAGTACACATCTTCGCTATAAGCGAAATAGATGTCATCAAACGGCAATCCCATCAGCGATCGCCTGAAAATCATCGACGTTCCGCCCGCATAGAAAATGTCACGAGGATCTTCAAAAACCCTCATGATATTATGTCCGAGCAGATTGATGGATCCGTTTCTCTCATAGTAACGTTCCGGAATTCCCTCAGTCCGCACAAAGGATGATGCGATCGCTACATCGGCAGGGCTCACGGCATTGACGAGTTCCTCGAGCCATCCCTTGCCGACTGTCGTGTCGTTGTTCAACAGAACAATAAGGTCACCCTTCGCATGAGCAACACCAAGGTTGTTTCCCCCGGCAAAGCCGAGATTGACATCGGAGACAATCAGTCGGACTTCCGGAAACGTGGTGGTGATGAATGCCCGACTCCCGTCACTTGAGTTGTTATCGACCACCAGAACTTCAAACGGAGCGTAGGCCTGGGCAAGGACGCTTCGGATACATGCCTCGAGAAACTCCATTCCATTGAAGTTGAGGATGATAACAGAAACGAAGTGGTCAGGCATTCGGCGACGGGGCGAGCTCCCCCCTGTTTCCGATCGTGTAGATAATCTGTCGGCGGGGAGGTGATGGCGGGGAGATCCATCCCATCAGATAGCGGAAGTGCCAGAGGACCTCCCCCGGAATCGATGGACCCCATGCCCTTGGGCACCGGATCACTGTGTTGTTGATCGTTGCGCCCGGGTTGGTTCGGAGAGCGTCGAAGGAATCCTCAAGGAACGTTGCAACATGAATCTCCCCGGGGCGGGGAGTCAGATGTTTTCCATGATTCATCTCTGCATACGGTGTCATGACATAGAGGATCCGGCAATGACTCAGGAGGTGCCGGGCAATATCCACGTGCTGCTCGAAATGCTCGAGCACATTGGAACAAATGCAAACATCGTAATTCCCGCTGATCTCCTCGAAACTTGCCT
>DAIPLH010000014.1:0-4428 GCA_036769325.1 Bacteroidota bacterium | reverse complement strand
CGTCGCAATCGAGCCATAGCGCTCAGTTGCGCGGGCAATCGCCGTCTTGCTGATATCACAGCCGGACAGGTTTGCGCGTGGATAGCGCTTTTTCCAAACAGGCATCGCATCTCCCAGTGCACAGCCAACATCCAGCAGTGTGAATTCTGGTCCAAAAGGTATCCGAACATGCCGGTGAAAGAACCGCGCAAACTGCAGAGTCTGCTTCCTCCCCATTCTCCTCTCCCATTCGCCACTGGCAAACAGGTCGTCGGAGTAATCAACGGTATTCGGGTTTTCAGGAGATATTTTGAGTTGGAGATCTGACACAGGGTAAGCAGTCCTACGCTTTGAATTCCGGCCACAAAGTAAGGATTTTTTCAGGGAGGGCAAAACTCCTCATGATTTGAACCGCCAAGGCGCCAAGCACGCCAAGAGAGAATTCCATTGCGAAATCTGCGTTCCTATCATTCTTATCTTTCTTGGCGGTTCAATCTTTCTTGGCGCCATGGCGTCTTGTCCCAAAGGGACCCCTTTGGGGGCGGTTCAATCTTTCTAGGTCCCTCGCTTCCACGAACGGTAGTAGAATATCGTGACAGAAAGCAAGGCGACCGAATGGAGCGTGTAGGCCACCGCAGCACCCATCACTCCCAGATAAGGAATGAGAAGCATGTTTGCTCCGGCAAAGACCAGCATCGAGATAATTGAGCTGACCGGAAACACTTCAGGCTTGTTTTGCGAGAAGAGAACGGCTGAATATGGATGTCCTATGACATTCAGGCTCAACCCGATACACACCACCTGAAGAAGCGGTGCTGCCGCCGCGTATTCCTCCCCGAATAACATGACTATGAGCGGACCGGAGATGAGGGCCAGCACACCGATGCCTGCAATCATCAGAACGACGATCGGAAAGGATCTCTTCCGATGGGTGGTGACTGCATCGGCAGAGGTCAGAGTAGAAAATTCGGGAAGCAACGCGGACACGTAAGAGTATGTTGTCACACTCACGACTCCGGCGATTTTCATTGCGGCGCCATACAATCCAAGGGCCGCCGCATCCGAAATCCCTCCAACAAAAAACACATCAACTTTTCCACCAAGCAATGAAATAACTTGATACAGGACGATCCATTTCCCAAAACCGAGGATATTTTTCTCAAGCGGAATGTCTCTCGCTCCAAGGGTAAACTGTCGGACCGGTGAAAGGAGGAAGCCTGCAATGAGAAAGCAGCAGGCAGACCCGATCTCAACCCATACCATCTGTTCCAGGGACCAGTTTGAGATCAACCCCATACACCCCAGAAGGAGGAGGAGTTTCGATCCGTATCTCGATACCATCGCCACGGAATACAATCTGAACGATTGGCTCGCCTGCAGCAAAGCAGGAAAAAATGTTGCAGGGACCAGAATCACGGCTGCGACCAGAGAGAGTGTGAAATATTCTCCGATTCTCCCGTCAACGTGACCGAAGAAGAATCCAACAACAGGCGTGAAGATCACCAGTGCCACGGCAACAATGACGAACCCAAGCAGAAGCTTCATCCTCAGAACCGTCGATGCAACCCGCTTGAAAGCTTCGTTTTCTCCATTCCTGGCACGCTGTGCACCGAATTTCACGAGAGCGCTGTTCAGTCCAAGGTCGGAAAGGTCTGTCACCAGATTGAGGAGGGCAAGAATGAGAATCAGCGTGCCGAAGTCGTGCACACCGAGAAACCGGGCAAGAATGGCAGAAGAAATTGCCCCCACAATTCCATTGGCAATGGATCCGATCGCAGACCAGCCGGTATTCCTGAACGTGGGCGACTTCAGGGTTTGCATGAGCCGCAGTCTTGACAATCGTCTCATGCTCAATCGATTCCGCCCGTATTCTGCATGGTGGCCAGCATTCGCCTTGCATGATCCTCCCAGGAGTTCTCCCTTGCAACAGCACGCCGCTCGAGCTCTTTGTCCGGATCATGCTCCCTCAATGCAGAATGAAGACACTCCTCGAATCCCTCCGCTGTCCTGGACATGCAGAGAAGCCCCGCTTTCTCAAACGGAACAAGCTCCCGGAGCCATGTGGACACTACCGGCTTACCCAGAGCAAAGTACTCGAACACTTTGACCGGATTGGTGGATTCGGAGATTTCACCCTGGCGAAACGGGATCAGGCAGACGTCAAACGACTTGATAAACGGCGGGACCTTTTCATGCGACACTCTCCCTGTAAGCGACACGTTGGGAAGGCCCTTCAACCGTGCCACTTCCCCCCCACCTTCATAGGGTCCGACAAGCACGAAGTGTATCTGTGGGTTCCGCTTGGCAAGATTGCTTATCAGTTCTGCATCAAACCACGCACGAAGAATGCCAATATATCCAGCTACCATCCCCTTCCCGGTCGGAAACCCTTCAGGGGATGTTGAAGTTGCCACGATCTCCTGAAAGCGATCATAGTCAACGCCATTGGGAATTCTGACCGGGGCCAGACCGGGCTTCTTTCGTTGAAGTTCGAGTTCCAGCAATTCTGAAGTTACAAACACCGCATCAACGATCCCGAGGAGTGAGTCTTCAAATCCACTAAAACGTTCGCGGGAACCATTGCCGGCAAAGACCGACAGGTCGTCGATCGAGTCGTAATACATTCGTGTAAAATCATTCTTGCGAAGCACCGCACCAAAGTACGGCTGTTGAATCAGTGCAACGTCTCCTTCCCGGCATCCGTTCCTTCCAAGCACAATCCGCAACAACCACTCGCGCATGACCCCGGCATTCAGCCGGTCCAGAAAGGCGGAGTTGACCCGGTTTGAAGGAAGGATCAGAGGAGTGGAGAGAATCAGCGACTCCGGCTCGCACACCTGTGCCTTCTTTCGGGGAGGCCTACCCTGTCGACCGCCGAAGAGTATGTTGACCAATGCAACCAGGTGAAGAAAGATTGATTGAAGGATATCGCTGATTCCGATTCTCTTTCGCCCGGCAAAAACCTCGGTGAGACCGAATGGCTCGATGAACGTGACGTCAATTTTGTGTCGGCGCAGCTGATCTGCAAGCTGCTGGGGTCGCTGGTGCAGGAAGGAATAAGGAATCGGTGAGAAGATGTAAACGCGCATTACTGAAGGGACTTCCTGAGGACTGCAGCAATTCGGCGGCTGGCTTTTCCGTCGCCATACGGGTTGTGCGCCTTGCTCATTGCCCTGTATGCCTTTGAGGAATTGAGCAGTCTGGTCAACCCGGAGACAATCCGCTCGGTTGAGGTTCCCACCAGACGGACAGTGCCGGCTTCGACTCCCTCGGGTCTCTCCGTGCGGCGCCGCATGACGAGCACCGGCTTTCCGAGAGATGGAGCCTCCTCCTGAACACCGCCTGAATCCGTCAGAACCAGGTAGCTTCGGTCCATTAACCAGACAAATGGATCATACGGAACCGGTTCCAGCAGGAGCACGTTTGCCGACTTCGAGAGCAGCTCTCTGGCGGGTTTGCGCACATTCGGGTTGAGGTGCACGGGATACACGAATTGAACATCATCACGCGCCTCTGCAACAATCCGGATAGCACGACAGATGTTCCGGAATTCCGCACCAAAGTTCTCCCTCCTGTGGCCGGTCACAAGAATGATCTTCTTCTTCCAGTCGATCCCCGGAAAGAACCCTTCAAAATCAATCCGCTTACGGCGCTGTCGTCTTACCACATCAAGCAGCGCATCCACCACGGTGTTACCACTCACGTGAATTGTTGCGGGAGCGATTCCTTCCCGAATAAGGTTTGAGCGCGCGCGGCGTGTAGGCGCAAAATGAAGAGAAGCAAGCCGGGTTGTTAAGACCCGGTTCATTTCTTCCGGGAAAGGATGCAGGTAATCTCCGGTACGAAGTCCCGCCTCAATATGAGCAACGGGGACCGACTCGTAGAACGAAGCGAGCGATGCTGCAAAGGTCGTGGTCGTATCACCCTGGACGATGACCATATCGGGTCTTTCTCCCGCAATCGCCTGGCGAACCATCACGAGAGAACGGGCGGTCAGTTCCTCAAGCGTCTGCCCTTTCCGCATGATGTTGAGATCTCTATGAACACGAATCCGGAACAACTTCAGGACCTGGTCCAGCATTTCGCGATGCTGGGCTGTTACACACACACGAACACGAAACCGATACTTCGATAGGGTAAGCTCCCTGATCAGGGGAGCCATCTTGATGGCTTCGGGCCTGGTCCCGAAAATAAACAGGATGTTTTTCCTTCTCATGCAGAGGCCCTTTCAGTGCGAACACGGCACACCCAGAGCGTCCCCGAACACGATAGCCAGGGCGAGAAAAGATCCATGAACGACTTTAGCATGCGTCCGGCTCCATTCAGCTCCCAGCGCCGGCTGTTTGAGCGAAGGAACCTCGAATCCGTATAGAGACCCATATTCTTTGGGGGTCGGAAGTCGTCCGGAACCATTTCAACAACGGTGAACCCTGCATCGAGGAGGATGGC
>DAIPLH010000259.1:4615-4876 GCA_036769325.1 Bacteroidota bacterium | reverse complement strand
GTGGAATCGTACCATCGACACCGCTTGATACCAGCGCCGTTGCCACAGCTCCGGTCCCGCAGGCAAGCGTTTCGGCCTCCACCCCTCGTTCAAAAGTCCGGAGGGCGAGACCACCATCTCTCCCCTTCTCATAAAAATTGACGTTCACTCCGGCGGAATTGAACTGCTGATTATTGCGTATTGAGGTCCCGATTTTCTCCACTTCGACTTGCTGAAGATTATCCGCTGGAATGACCACATGAGGCGAGCCCGTATCGATGA
>DAIPLH010000259.1:0-4605 GCA_036769325.1 Bacteroidota bacterium | reverse complement strand
CCCATTCAGGACTTCTCCCTGGTCGGCTTTGAATTGCGTCCTCACAGGGAAGCCGGTGATATCAGGCATACGAAGTTGAACAGTATCTCGCTTGACGATCGCTTCATAGATACTGCCGCAAGCTTCAAATCTAACGAGTGCGCCGCTGACCCCCTTTTCAGACGCATAACGCGATACACAACGTCCCCCATTGCCGCACATTCCTCCAAAACTCCCATCCGCATTGAAGTAGCGCATGAGGAAATCTGCTTTCTCGCTTGCTTCAAGCACAAGGATCCCATCTGCACCCACGCCGAATGGTCTTGAACAGGTTGCAATGGCGAATGCCGGCCAGTCCACATTCCAGATGCCGTTCAGATTGTCAATGAGCAGGAAATCATTCCCCGCGCCTGAGACCTTAAAAAAATCGATTTCGGGTTGCATGGCTATATCAATCTGAGAGCTTACCAATTTATTCGTTAAACTTCAAATATGAAAACGCCCCTGGATGGCCAGAGGCGTGGTGGAGATGGCGGGATTCGAACCCGCGTCCGTAGAAGGAACCATCAGAATCACTCCATACATAGTCTGTCTATCCCAACTCACTCCCTGCCAACCGACAGACAGGTCGGGAAAAGAGCAACCTCAAGGAATCTGTTTTCACAGATTTCGCAGAAAGACTATGAGGAGATCTTTCCGCTATCCTGCCAGAGTCGGCGTTCCTTCGGAAACCGGCAGGCGGGTCTCCTCGGAACGGGCTACCTAATTAATTAAGCAGCCAGTGCGTAGTTGTAGTTGGCACTTGATGTTTTTCCGCTTTATTAACGTGCAACACGGAGAGCACGGTATGCGATCCGGACCATCCCATTCCCGTCGAAACCATTTCATCCCCTCACCCGACAATATACCTCATGAATCCGGCGAATGCAAGTTGCCTTTCAAAAGTGAGATGGTGGATGTTGCCGCGAAGACTCCAGTTTCGAGACGAGGCTCGGCGGGAGGCCGGCCAAAGACACAAAGGAACGCAATACCTTACAAGAGGCTTTGAGACTTCGCGACTTGGTGGCAATTCTTCAAACCTGATGACTACCTTTGAGGGCTACTTCCTCGGGTCAGGATAGTCGCGGGATAGAGAGGCCCGAAGAAAATCAAAGGCTTTTCTCGGGTCATCCATGAAGGTGAATAACTTCAGGTCACTCTCCGAAATAACCCCCTGATCGACGAGATATGGGAAATCGAGTACGCGATTCCAGAATTCTGACCCGTAAATGACGACTGTCATTTTTTTCTTGATCTTTTCTGTCTGCAGAAGCGTGAGGACCTCCATCAGCTCGTCCATTGTCCCGAAACCGCCTGGGAAAACGATAAGGGCTTTTGCAGGGTACACAAACCAGAATTTCCGCATGAAGAAATAATGAAACTCCAGGTCGAATTCTTTCGAGATATAGGGATTCGCGGATTGTTCAAAGGGAAGGCTGATATTGAGGCCCATGGACTTGCCTTTTGCCAGCCGTGCCCCGCGGTTTGCGGCTTCCATGATTCCGGGACCGCCGCCCGAACAGACCAGATACTTTTGCTTTCCATCCGGACCTATTGCCCATTCTGTGAGAAGCCTTGACAGAAGAACACAATCGCTGTAGTATCGCGACATTCCCACTGCCTGCTGAGCGCTCCTGAGCGCTGACAATTGCTTTTTCGTGGGGCTCTCCCGCTTCGGGATGGATGCCTCGGTCTTTCTGAGCAAGGTGCGTGCACTATGGGGGGATAACGTTCGTGCGGATCCGAAAAACACAATCGTATTCCTGACACCACCACGCCGGAACCGGCTCTGAGGTTCAACGAACTCTGCCAGCATCCTGATGACGCGCGCATCAGGACTGTTCAGGAAATCCAGATTCTTGTATGCCTTAACGGACATGGTAGTTTCCAGGTTCTTGGAACATTCGCTTCACTCTATTTGACGAGGCAATAGTACTTGCCATCCTTCCCGTCGAGCTTCGCACCTCCGGCAATAACTCCCCCCTTCATGAGCTGACCCATGGTTTCATAGATGACCTGCTTCTTCCATCCGAAGAGAGACTGGATTGCCCTTACCGAACTCAAGAGTTGATTCTCAAAGTACTTGGTCAGGATTCTCTCCCGGGCCTTGTCAGGAAAAATCTTTAGCGCCTGTCGTACCTGTTTGGCGTAAGTTCTGTCAACGGTATTCCATTCAAACGTAAACGGATCATAGTGCTCAGCCACCTTCACGATGTAGAACTTTGACTGAAGTTCCGCCATCGCCTTGTCAAAATCGCGGTCTCCATGACCTCGCGGCACGCCAAGAGCAAGCTTCAATCCCCTCGTTACCTGGGGGGACGAAGTGCGAAGGGCGTCCATGATATGCTTGCCCGTTTCGGAAAGCTCGTGCTTTCTGAATTCCCGAAGGTAGTCATCGCTCGTTCCGGTACGGCTTGAAAGTGCATAGAATGCGGGGAAGTACTCCATGGAGATCATTGTCGGACGTTTCCTGAAGACGCGTCCATAATAAATTTTTCCCTCTGCAGGCAAGACCTGCTTCATTTTCCAGACAAACGAAAGAAAAGGATCGGTATGGGTGTGTCTGGGCATCACAGGGGCACGCTGTCCGGATGCTGCGTGCCATAAGCAGGGGAGTTCAGAATGGTCTGACTTGAACGCGAAACAGAAACCGACATCGTCGATGAATTTTAGGGCTTGCCTTTTTGTGCTTACTGCCAGTCTTGGCCTCCGGCGGTAGACTCTGTCCCGCCATCGCTCCACATCCTCGCTTGTGTAAGTAAGCTTCATCGCTGTGATCCTGAAGACGCAGTTGCAATGCTGTCCAAAACCTCGAGAGAAAAAGGGAGTTGGGTAATGACCGCCGTACACGATGCATCTTCCTTCGAGAGAGTCACAGTACTTCGCCCTTCAGCGGTGTTTCGTTTGATGATTGCGAGGCCCGGAAAGTAACCGGCTATCGAGAAGGCCGAGTTGCTCGTACACATTCCAATGGTGTCTTCCCCAACAAAGAGTTCACGTGATTGAGATCTCATCGCCTTTTCTGACAGAAGGATTCCAGTGAGGCTTCGTTGAATTTTGTCATAGGTGTCGAGCCGGGCAATGACTTCCTGTCCTATGTAGCATCCCTTGCGCGAGTGGAGAAATCCGGACAAGCCTGCTTCGTACGGATTGTGTGCTTCCGAAATCTCATTGCCAAACCCCGGAATTCCTCTCCAGATCCTATGAAGTTCCATCATGGAGCGATCTAAAGAAGGGAGGTTCTCAAACAGTGCCTCTACCCTATTCTGATGTACACGGGGGACAAGGATGTCAAACCGATCGTTCTCTCGTTCCCCCCTCCGCGACACGATCACACTATGATCATCAACAATGATTTCAGCATGTTCCCAGGGCGAGAGAAAAACACCGAAGGCACGGGAAACCTCCTCACCAGCCCGGGGTCCGACTATCGAGTACCCTGATAATTCAGTTGAGCGGTCGTGAACGACTATGTCTTCCATGATAATGAATCGTCGTATCCACTCAGAAAGCGTGGTCGCGTTTCCTGGTGAAGTCAGAACCCAAGCCCCTGAATCGCGAAGGAGGATATTCACATAGTCCACCATCCGACCCTTTTCGGTCAGGAAGCAGGAACCAACGGTCTTCCCGTGTGAAGTTGTGAGGATATCGTTCGTCGAAAGTCGATGGAGGAGATCGGGGGTCTCAACGCCCACGACCTCCAACACGCAATCCTCAGTCCACCTGAACCGGAACGTCTCGTCGAGAATCCCCCGAAGGGAATCAATTGAAAGAGTTTCTGTGTTCACTTCTCTGAAAAAAAAGAAGAAGCCCTGAAACTAACGGGCTTCTTTAAATTGAGAGGCGGCAAGGGCAGACTCATGTCTCCCTTCAACGTGCATCCGTCCCGGCTGACCGAACCCGAAGCACTGGACCCTACAATGTTTGGACAAGTCCAGGATTTCGGTCTTCCAGGGTCAGGAAACTCACAAACCTCCCCAATTCACGATCGGGAAGATCGGCATGAAACCACCTTCGCTGATCAAATTGATGAGTCCAAGTTGAAATCCCTTCATTGATCCTGTGCTGTTGATGAGTCCGAACTGGACACCGCTGACATGACTGGAGGAACTGTAGATCCAGCCCATCTGCAATCCTTCGAATGATCCGCCGACGATATTCACGGCAGTGTTTTGCCAGCCCGTGAAGTTCTGGTCCACAAGCCCTACGAGCGCCCACTGCACACCGAGAACATTTCCGGTTGACTTTGTGACCAACCCCCAGTCGAAACCAGTCATGTTCGCGTTCTTGCCATAAATCAGGCTGAAGCGAAACGCAGAGACGGACTCATTCTCCGGGACAATTTGAATCGGAGGAAACAGAGAGAGTTGAATCGGGCTTTGTGCACGCGCTGATCCCGTCGTAATAATAATCGATAACAGGATAAGCGAGATGGAAGCGAGTAGTTTCATGTGAATCTCCTGTGTAGGTTATTGAGATGGTGTCGCTCGTCCAATCACAATCAGCCTCACCCCCTGATTCTCTTCGTTCTTGTGCACCCACCAGGACTCGAACCTGGAACCCACTGATTAAGAGTCAGTTGCTCTA
>DAIPLH010000258.1:0-4900 GCA_036769325.1 Bacteroidota bacterium | reverse complement strand
CCATCTCGCCATCCCACTTCCCACCCACCGGATGGAAAGACTTTGCCCGCAGAACATAGTCGCCCGGCTCTACCGGCCGATATGAAACAGACCTGTCCGGTTCAAGCCGGAACCATTGCTTGTCGCTTCCCTCCAATTTGTAACTGATCACTGTCCGCTCCTGATCAGGATAGCCAAGGGCAGCAAAAGTAAATGAGAGGAAGTTCTGGGTGTATTCGAGATTGACCGGCGAGACATTCCCCCATGGGAAAGGATGAGGTCGATCCAGAATTCTGAACTCCGTCAGACTCAACCCGGTGCAATGATAATCGATTCGAACAGCCCTCGGCTCAAAGCGAACCACCCCGTCCTTCGAACCGAAGAATATCTCCCCCGACCCTGATCCAGCGGACCCCATTCCATAATTGTCCGTTGGAAGACCTTCAAGTGCGCTGTAGCTTCGAAGCTGGCTTGTTTGCGGATCAAAGGTATACACGCCGTTCTCAATCGTCGCAATCCATAGTGTCCCAGCATCGTCCTCACGGATGGCATACACCATTCCTGAGAACGCACCTCCGGAGACAAGTGTCCGATTGATGGCTCCACTTTTCCTTTCAATCCTGTCCAGTCCGGCACCGGTCCCGACCCACGTATTTCCATCCCGGTCCACATGGATCGCGTAGATCCTGTTGTTGCTCAGGGTCGATTCATCATTCTCACTGTGAAGAAACCGGGTCACAATTGAGCTGGTTCCGTTTGTGTCGTCTCTCAGGTGGTTCTTCCTATCTATTCTGACCAGCCCTGCACCTTCCGTCCCAACCCAGAGTGATCCACCTGGCCCCGGCACCATGACAGTAATATAGTTCCTCGTCAGCGCCCCCTGATCTCTCCCATCGGAGACTGCGATCATTACTCTTCCGGTTCGGCGATCGAAGAGCCTGAGCCCGTGCCTCGATGTTCCAATCCAAATGGTTGAAGCGGTATCCGACAGAAGGGACATGATACCGGGAATTCTCGCAAGCACTTCGGTTGAGAACTGAGAACGGCCGAGCCTTGAAACCTGAACCAGCCTTCCCTCCCCCGTTCCGACAAGAACAGATCCGGCGGGTCCTGAGGCAATGGACGTGATACTACCACGGGGAAAAACCTTCTCAAGAGATCCTGGGCGGGGTTTCCCCGATTCGTTCCGTTGCCAGAAGTTCAACCCCTCTTCAGTCCCGATCCACAATGCACCTGAAGAATCTTCGAGAAGAGCTGTAACGGGAGACATTGAGGGGACGGGGATGAGGTGAAACTGTTCACGAAGAGTGAGGTACTTCGACACACCGTTGCCCGTTGCAACCCATATGTTCCCCGACTCATCCGCTGTGATCCGGTAAATGAGATTATCCGAAATAGTTGATGGATCACCAGGATCATGAATAAATCTTAGAATCTCTCCTGTTGATTTCTGAATCCTGCAAAGTCCCCCTCCGGTGCCCACCCAAACGGCTTCATCAAGGGCGAGCAGTGAGGTAACGAAGTTATTCCCATGTTCAAGAGTGGAGATATTGCAAAGGCGCGGATCGGAATAAGGGTATGGCAGCTCAATAAGACCCGAAGACGTCCCGATCCAGAGCGTCCAGTCAGAGTCCACGTCAATCGCAGTCACACCGCTTTCGAGGACGGCATCAATTCCCGCTTTGCCAAATTCGACATGATGGATGGAGTGAGTTTCAGGATCGAGGACCTGCAATCCACCGAGCGAACCAATCCAGATCCTCCCCGTTGAATCTTCCCGGACCGAGTAGACCGAATTGTTCAGAAGGCTCTGTTTGTCCGCAGGGTCGTGTCTGAATGTTTTCAGAGGAACGTATTGCGGAGGAGTAAGGACAGTCAGCCCCGCACCGACAGTTGAAACATAGACCTCTCCTGTTCCCGACCGAAAAATTTCGCGGATCATTGTTGAAGATGTGTTTCCGTCCGTATTCGGCGAGAGTGTTAGGGAAGAGAACTCTCCGGTCAATCCGACTTGAACGTTGACGACCCCGTCCACCGTACCGGCGAACAGCACCCCGCCTTCGCCCTCTCCCAGGGCCGTAATAGTATTTCCGGAAAGCGAATGCGCGCTCGTATCTTCGTGAGCAAAGGAGACAAACTGATTGCCATCGAAGCGGCTCAACCCGTCTAACGTGGCAAACCACATGAACCCATGGCGGTCCTGCAGGATGTCGTACACACGGAAGCTCGCAAGCCCGTTCTCCGCACCGATACGCTCGAACTGACTAAACGAAGGAAGCGAGAAAAACAGAAACAGCGTGAGGAGAAGAAGCAAGGGGGTGTGTTTGTGTTGAGAAGAAACCGTGTCAAGCCTCCTTCTGCTGACGGAGATCAGTAATTTTACCTGCAATGGCGATGAAGATTGGAAGGGTTTAGAAGCAGCAGTACTTAATGAAAGAGGGAAATAAGAGTCAAGGAAAAACTGCGATTGTCGCAAAAAAACAAGGGACACATCTGTCTCTGACTAGGTAAACCGGCCTCCGGTCATGACCATGTAGCCCCTCAAGAACTCCGCCGTGGTCATCCGTTTCTTCCCTTCAAGCTGGAGCTCATCAAGAGAGAGCAACATATCGGCGGTTGCAACGTGAAGGGAGTCCTTTTCAGCGACCACTGTCCCGGGGGAAAAGGTCGATTTGGATCCGGTGACCGAGCTCTTGAAGATCTTGAGTACTCTTTCGTTGTGAAGTGTAAACGCACCCGGGTAAGGAGAGAGTCCCCGGATCTGGTTGTGCACCGAGGCAGCAGATCGGTTCCAGTCGATATGGCAATCCTCCTTTCGAATCTTTGGAGCCGGTGTGGCAAGTGTGTCGTTCTGGGGCAGGAAAGTTGCCTTGCCGGTTTCGAGGCGGCGGACTGTTTCGAGCACCATCCTGCTTCCTTCAACAGACAGACGATCATGCAGAGAGCCCGCATCGTCATTCGGATCGATGGGAATACTTTGTTGCATGATGATCCCGCCCGTATCAACCTTGTCGGCAAGGACGAATGTGGTCAACCCGGTCATCGTTTCACCATTCATGATTGCCCGATTGATCGGAGCCGCTCCCCGGTAGGCAGGTAGCAATGACGCGTGCAGGTTAAACGATGCGATTCCGGGAATACGGAAGACTTCGGGAGGAAGGATGCGGAAGGCAACGACAACCAGGATGTCGGGCTTGAGCTCGCGGATCCGGTTGATGAATTCAGCATCAAGGAGGGACTCTGGCTGGAGCAGGGGAAGACCGTGTTCGATTGCGAAGGCACCAATCGCCGTCGAAGACAATTTTTGCCCACGCCCACGAGGCTTCTCGGCAGCGGTTACAACTGCAAGAATCGGATACCGTTCCTGATGAAGTATGCGCAGGCTTGGAACTGCGAATTCCGGCGTTCCCATGAACACAATCGATGCAGCGAAGTTTGCCTCCGGGGATTTCCGTTGAACATCTGTGCGTTACGCGATATGCTGCCCCCGCTTAAGCGGGGGGCTTATTTCGCCTCCGGAACTGGTTCGGCGACGACCGGATACGCAATTTCGCCATCACCTTTTGACACCTTGTTCAGCCGTCCCTTCATGGCCTTCAGAACATCGGCATCGATCCGGTCAATAAATAATATCCCGTTCAGGTGATCTATTTCATGGAGAAGCACCCTTGCAAGAAGGCCCTCCGTGACAATCTCTGTCTCTTCGAAATTGATATTCCGGAACTTCAACCGGATTGATTCCGCCCGCTCGACCTCCGACCTGATCTCAGGAATACTCAGGCATCCTTCTTCCATGACCCACTTGCCTTTCTCCTCAACAACTTCCGGATTGAGAAGAACAAATGGCGGGACCTCCTGTCCTTCCTCCATATCCGAGATGTCCACCACGACAATGCGCTCGAGCAGTCCGACCTGGTTCGCGGCAAGTCCTATCCCATGTGCGTTTCTCATCGTTGCAAACATCGAATCAACCGTCTCCAGGAGAGACGCCGTTATGGCGCGAACCGGCTTCGCTTTCTTGCGAAGAATCGGTTGGCCATAGAGATAGATGGGTAGAACAGGCATGATGGAGTTCGTTATCCTTGTGGAATATACAGGGGGAAGGTGAGAAGGTCAAACGGGGGGATAGCCAACAACTTCTAAGATCTCAAATCTCCATTCGCTAATCGCAATTCACTCAGAACAACCGCTCTGTACAAAGCCAAGACCCCTGTGAATAATGAATATTGAACAAGCCTGCCCGCCTGTCGTTGCTCGACGAACGGTCAGGCGGGGAACATCGATTGAAGAAGTGGTTGTGCTCGAGAATTTGAACCGCCCGTCTCGAGACGAGGCCTCGGCCGGAGGCCGGACCAAGACGCCATGGCGCCATGGGTCTTGTTGAAAGGTCCTCGGTTTGATTCAAAACAACTCTCCCCCTATCACGGGTCCTTGTCGGGGTTGAATATATTCAACCCCGACGGAGAGTAAAGAGATGCTCATGTGATGAAGCAACGATCTACTTGAGCAGAAGAAGTTTTCTCATGATTGTTCCTGAGTAGCCTGCTTGAAGTACATTTCCAACATTGAGTCTGTAGAAGTACACTCCGCTTGATAACTCTGAAGCGTTCAGAATCACCTTGTGGGACCCCGCTCTTTTGTCACCTTCAGCCAGTGTTACCACCTCTCTTCCAAGAACGTCAAAGACCTTGAGACTGACGTAGGATGTAACCGGTAGTTCAAACTCAATATTTGTTGTCGCGTTGAATGGGTTTGGATAAGAGGGGTGGAGAACGAAATTGTTGCTGGGCACGTTCAACGGCCCACTAGCGTGAGATACCAAAGAACTTCGGTATACCCCGTAGTCGATTGCGCTGACATATAGCTCCTGGAAATCAGGTGAAAAAGCGATTCCATAAAACAACCTCCTATCTCCAACGGG
>DAIPLH010000257.1:0-4911 GCA_036769325.1 Bacteroidota bacterium | reverse complement strand
CATCTGGCTGTCAGTCTTGGCGATAGCATCATGCGCATAGTCCGCCATCCGTTTCGTTTCGCAATACAAAAATACGGCAATGCCCAAAGCAATAGAACTCAAAATCAATCCAAGAACCTCAACCTTATCTTCAGCGAACCACCAAAGCCGTTTCCAGTTTTTCTTAGCCCAATTCATACAGCCTTACGCGTGACCTGTTTTCTACTTGGGATCATGGCCGCCTTTATTGGGTTTGGGCTGCTTCTTGGGTCGACTGATAGAAACAATCCAAACGGTGTTTGGTTTTTCATTGCAGGCATTGTGCTTGTGGCCGTATCTGTGGCTCTTTATTGCTTGTCATGGCACTTAGGAAATGAGAGTCTTATAGGTTAACCGACCGTTCAACTTTTGTGCAACCTGTCGGAAGCGGTCTGAGTCGTGTTCCTTCCGCGTGTTGTAGCGATACTCGAACTCTTCGCAGTAGCGGTGAGTATGCTTCTCAGAAATCTGATGGTAGATGCCAATGATACCTCGCTTCATGATTGACCAGAAGCCGTCGATGGTGTTAGTGTGAACGTCATCGCGTACATACTCGCCCTGAACATGGTTCACTTGGTCATGACCGTCAAAGCTGAGCAAGGTTTTCCGGTACACGGAAGATTCATCCGTCATGATGGTGGACTTGTCGCTGATGTGTTGCGTCATGGTTCTGTGGACTGTGTTCGATGTGACCCTGTTCATCACTTGAGTCTTGACGATGCCGTCATCGCGGTCAAGCATACCGAGAACTGGAGTCTTGCCGACAGAACCGCGACCCTTGCGACCTTTCTTCGATTCGTGTTTGTTGCCTTCGAGTCCACCGATGTACGTTTCATCGACTTCGACAATGCCGTCAAGTGGCTTGCGGAAGTCCTCGCTTGCCATTGCATGACGTATGCGGTGATTCATGAACCATGCGGTCTTCTGAGTAACGCCTACGTCTTTAGCAAGCTGAGTCGAAGCGATGCCCTTCTTGTGGCTGGTAATGAGCCACATAGCGATGAACCACTTGAGCAAGGGAAGTGCAGAATCCTCGAAGATCGTACCGATGCGAACCGAAAAGTCCTTCTTGCAATCGGCACAACGGAGTCGGTTCGCTGCCTTGAGCCAGTAAACCTTCCGGTCACTTCCGCAATGTACACAAACCGGATTCTCATTCCACCTCATAAGAGCCAAGAACCTATGGCAAGCCTTCTCATCAGGGAACACCTTGTGGAAGTCGGCAAGGGATTTGAATCGAATCTGTTTCATCTGTACGGTGTACCTCGAATTGTTTGACTGGTATAAGGTAAGCATAAATAACGGTGTTGTCAAGTATATAATTACCATCTCTTTGCGGAGCTTTCGCTGGACCCTTGAGTGGTAAACTTTGAGGACACGCGCACTCTTTCCGGTGTAGAGGGCAATTTCCTCGTAAGGGATTTCAAGGGCGCGGCATCGAAGAAGGACCTGCTCCCACAAATGCATTGACTCGAGAACCTCCCGCAGGTTCAGGAGATCACGATGTCCCGCCCGCGGGATCTCTGCTTCCTGATCCTGCCCCTTGAGTCCTCTCAGGATTGAAACAGTTGCTTCGCTGTCATGGTCCCGGAGAAAGGAATAGTCCGGAATGACTTCATCATCGATGGACGATTTGAGGTATTGCGTTGGGGAGGTTTTTCGAAGATGGTCACGAATTCGGTTCCGGAGGATTGTCACAATCCATGATCGAAAATCATTGTCCGACCGTTTGAACTCGAAGCCAAGGATTCGCGATGCCACAAGAAGAAGAACATCGTTGACAATTTCTTCAGCATCGGCCCGATCAATCCTGTAGACACTGACGGCTTCATGGAGCAATCCCCGATGAAAGCGCTCGCTCAGGTGCTTGTAGCCAACCCTGTTTCCTTCGCGCAATTCATGAACGATCTGGCGGTTCGAGACATGTGACGATGATTTTCGTTGCATGCCATGATTCCTTTTCCGGAAAAAGAATGATTCTCTTTCGGCGGATCTTTGGTGTTTGGAGGATCTGAGAAACTATCAGACGCCGGCGTAGAGCGTCTTCGTGTTGACAGGCAGGCCAAGAACCTTCAGTGAGAGATGAAGTTCCATCATGTGATGGATTTGATGTTCAATGACAAAAACACAGAAACGCCAGACCACAACATTGCCCATCTGTGGTGTCGAAATAATTTTCTTCTGAAACTGATCGTCGTCCAGTTCATTAACCGCCTCCTTGAACAATAGGATACTCTTGTTCAGGAGATCTACAGACTCTTCAACTGTTGAGGTCGGATGGCGACGGTTTGAGAGAAGGATCTCTCTCATGGTGGGTAGGTCCTCCTTCGCCTGGAGCACCTTTGTATTGAAGCGTAGTGATCGTGGCAGATGCGCGATAAGCTGTCCGATTGTGAACGACCTTTCAGTGAGCTTGCTTTCAAGAAACCTATCCTCAACAAGGCGTATCATTGGCTCGGTCGGCGCTACTACTTCGTCGAACCAGGTAAGGTATCCGGCAATTGTCATGAGCCCTCAGGATTGAAAATACGGTGGTTTTTGAATACCCGCAGAATATTACGAACAATTCCTTTACATGCAAGCAGAATCAGCGAAGGTTTTTGACGGCATGACTGAAATCACCCCGTGGAGCCGGAGGCCTTGTCTTTCCTCACACTTCGGACGGGTTTCATCCCAATATTAGGTTGATGCAGCAGAAACCCGCGCTCCCCCAGGGTAGCCATGAAACTTATCACCCCTTTTCTCGAACTTGTGCCCTTTGGAGACACCATATTATTCTTGTAAGGTATTTGTTCCTTCGCGTCTTCGTCCGAAGGACCCCTTTGGGGAGTCTTCGCGGCGGGACACAAATCTTGTTCCGTGTTTCTGATCTTCTTATTTTCCCAACGCGACGTAACCCCACCACTACGAGGTATTTCTTCATGACCAGATTGCTGATCGTTCTTCCTCTTCTCTATTCAACGCTTTCCCTATACGCCGCTCCCGATGAGAAACCGGCCGAGAAGGATGAAAAAAAATGGGATGTATCCGCTCAACACGGACCTTCGCGCGATGTTGAGTTTCAAACAGACGAAGGGACATGGATTTCCCTTGACGTAAGTCCGGATGGATCAAAAATAGTTTTTGATCTCCTCGGCGATATCTACATGATGCCGTTCGAGGGAGGGACAGCAACGCTTCTTTCCGGCGGGACCGCTTATGAAACCCAACCACGGTACTCTCCTGACGGAAAGAGTATTGCCTTCACAAGCGATCGCGATGGGTGCGACAACATCTGGGTCATGAATGCTGATGGTTCAAAACCGAGACAGGTTGCAAAAGAGAAAGAGCGACAGACGAGCCATCCGGTCTGGACGCCTGATGGCAAATACCTCGTTGCCCGCAAACATTTCCGCAATACCAGGTCCCTTGGTGCCGGAGAAATGTGGATGTACCACATCAGCGGCGGTGGTGGCGTTCAGTTGACCAAGCGTCGCAACTGGCAACAAAACGCATCAGACCCATCCCTCTCTCCAGATGGCCGCTATCTCTTCTACGACGAAGACGTAAGCCCCGGGAATCAATATGAGTACAACCGTGACCCTTATGGAGTGGTCTACGTGACGCAGAGATTGGACCGGGAAACAGGGAAACAGATCACGTTCATCAATGGCAACGGCGGTTCCGTGACGCCCGAGCCATCTCCCGACGGAAAGTATCTTGCTTTCATCAGGAGGGTCCGCCTTAAGTCAGTCCTTTACCTGCGAGATCTCAAAACCGATGAGGAATGGCCCCTCTTCGAAGAATTGAGCCGCGATGCCCAGGAGACATGGGCAATTTTCGGTCTTTACCCCCGCTATTCCTGGACCCCGGACAACCGGTTCATTGTCATTTCTGCAAAAGGGAAAATCCTGAAAGTTGAAGCAGCGACCGGTAAGTCCTCCCAGATTCCATTCCAGGCCGCCGTGAAGCAGACGGTGACAAACGCCCTCCGTTATCCGCAGGATGTGTCACCGGACCAATTTGATGTCAGGATGCTCCGTTGGGTCACCACCTCCCCGGACGGGAAGTCGGTTGTGTACAGTGCCCTTGGCCACCTGTGGACAAAGTCGCTCCCCGACGGCAAGCCGGAGCGTTTGACAGAAGACTCACACTTCGAGTTTTATCCGGCATTCTCACCTGACGGAAAATGGATTGTGTTTTCGACATGGGATGACGTGGCGAAAGGTGGCGTATCTAAAGTGAAGTCTTCGGGAGGAAAGGGTTCCAGGCTCACAACGACAAAAGGAACCTACACTTCACCCTCATTCTCCCGGGATGGGAAACAGGTCGTTTTCGTAAAGCAGGGAGGCGACTTTCTCCGCGGCCAGGCATACACATCGGAACCGGGAATCTATAGGATTTCTTCCGAGGGGGGCGAAATGCACTTCATCACTGATCAGGGAGACGTGCCGCGGTTCAACCGCGACGGCAAACGCGTCTTTCTCATCGCGCAGGAAGGGGAAAAGACCGCACTGGTCAGTTTCGATCTCACAGGTGGCGATCGCAGGGTCCACCTTACCTCAGATAACGCTCAGGAGATAGTCCCATCCCCTGATGAATCGTGGGTGTTTTTCACAGAGCGCTACAACTCCTACATCGCGGCGATGCCGATGAGTGGACAGGCGATCCAAATCGGCCCTGGTACAGACGATTTTCCTCTGAAGCGGGTTACTCGTGATGCCGGCATGTATCTCCATTGGTCACCAGACAGCAAGACGGTCTTTTGGTCTCTCGGTCCTGAGCTTTTCTCCCGCCGACTGGACCACACGTTCACGTTTGTAGAAGGCGCACCCGACAGCCTCTCCGACAAACCGGACACTACCGGTACTCAGATAGGGTTCAAAGCAAAGACTGACAAACCAGCGGGTTCCG
>DAIPLH010000256.1:0-4926 GCA_036769325.1 Bacteroidota bacterium | reverse complement strand
TGACAATCCACTTCGGGCTTGGTGATGCGACACAAGCAGATTCGCTCGAGGTCCTGTGGCCGTCCGGTACCTCCGATGTATTTACCAATGTCCCGGTCGATGTTCCCCTGCCGATCACGGAAGGAGAAACGGTTTCGGTGGAAGAGTCAGGACAGATCATCCCTAACTCGATCCGATTGTACCCGAACTATCCCAATCCGTTTAACCCATCCACATCGATCCGGTTTGATATGGCGAGGAGCGGATACGTCCGGCTGGATCTCTATGACATCCTCGGACGCCATGTTGCAGAACTTGTCGCCGGGGTTCGGCCGGCGGGAACCCACGTTGTTTCTGTTTCATCCTCGGTCGTGAAAAGCTCCGGCGTCTATACATATGTCCTTTCGGCCGGGAGCGAAATCGAGAGCAGGCAACTTATCTATCTCAAGTAGGGAAGGGAGTCACTACCATGGCAAAAATTGTAACAATGTGTCTGATCTTCTGTACCACGCTTCGTGCGGAAACGATCAACGTTCCAGCCGACCATTCTCTTATCCAGGATGCCATCACCGCATCGGCGAACGGTGATACAATCCTCGTGGCTCCGGGGGTTTATGTCGAGAACATCAATTTCAGGGGGAAAAATATTGTACTGGCCAGTGAGTTCCTCTTTGACCGCAACCCCGGGACAATTGTTGCGACAGTGATAAACGGCGGAACGCCGGTCCACCCCGACACAGGGAGTTGTGTGATCATAAACTCCGGCGAAGACTCATCGGCAGTACTCGAAGGCTTCACATTAACCGGCGGAATCGGAACAAGATGGATTGATGAACATGGTGCAGGGACCTATACAGAAGGAGGGGGGATCCTCATTCAGTATTCATCTCCAACCATCAGGCACAATCGGATCGTTGGCAACACGGCCATACGTGTCGTCTCAGGTATCCTCAGCGCGGGTGGAGGTGGAATCAGAATTGGTGATGGAACTCCGAAAATCCTGAACAATGTCATCATGGACAACGAGGGGCTCTATGGAGGAGGCATAGTTCTGAACTATACCGGTGGAACAGTCCGGAACAATATCATTGCCAATAATCGTGTCTATCAGGCCGCCGGGAATGCTCCAACGTTCGGAGGCGGAGGCATCTGGATTTCTTCTAATTTCGGTACGAATCAAAAGGTTGTTGAGAATAATACCATCTATGGGAATTCTGTAACCGGGTCGACCGGTGGCGGCTTCTCCGGCCGGGGTGGCGGAATCCTTGTTGGCGGGACCACCGTCGTCGTCAGGAACAACATCGTTTGGAACAACACCCAGGTGACGGGAGGTCAGATCGGTGTTGCTGGAGGCGGAAACCCGATTGTGTCGTTCTCCGATGTTCAGAACGGGTACGCTGGCGAGGGCAACATTGACGTCGATCCGATTCTGTCTGATACAAGCTTCTACCTCAGTCCAGGATCATTGTGCATCGATGCGGGTGATAGCTCTGTCACCATGAACGATCCCGAAGATCCGATGAACGCTGGTTCTGCCCTCTGGCCCGCTGCAGGCGTATTGAGAAACGACATGGGTGCTTATGGTGGTCCGGGAAGTGCACAGCTTGGCAGTTTTCCGATTACCTCGGTTGATGGTCCGGGTTCCGGCAGTCCGGTTCCTCTGACGTTTTCACTTCTACAGAACTATCCCAATCCGTTTAACCCTTCCACGACATTCGAATTCCAATTGGCGGGGACGGATGTCGTTACACTGGTGATATTCGACATGCTCGGCCGTCCGGTCGGAACACTGGTCAATGAGATTCTCCCGGCAGGAACGCACACGCGCGAATGGAATGCAGCAGGATTGCCCAGCGGTGTCTACTTCGCGAGGCTCATGACCGGAAGCGCTGTTGAAACACGAAGGCTGATGTTGCTACGGTGAGCCGGGGCGGGGCTCAACTCCGCCCGCCGAGAATCCTTGCGGGGAGCAGGATGAGGGCTCTGACCAACGAGAGAACGCCGTCGACAGCAATTCCAACGACACGGAATGGGAGAAGGACGATCCAGATGAACGGATAGGCAATGATCGCTAGCAGGGCAAGCGGCCAGGAGAAGAGGAGAAGAATCAACCAGAGAATGAAGGTCGTCATTTTTTTTGTGAGGGATTACGATGACGCGGTTTGATTTGTTTCATGAGGAATTCGCGAGGAGTAACATGCGAGTCTGATCTCTTTACTCTCTGTGGGGGTTGAATATATTCAACCCCGACAAGGAACCCGTGATAGGGGGAGAGTTGTTTTGAATCAAACGGTGGCCCTTTCAAAAAAGGCCTTGGCGTTCTTGGCGTCTTGGCGGTTCAATTCCAACACTATCTGACCCTTGATTCTTGACGAGACTCTTCTACATTGGCAGAAGAAATTGAAGTTGTTCTGTCTCAATTGACTCTCTCAAGGATGTCCGCTTCCCATGTCGAACAAAACCTTCACCCTTTCCGATAATCTCCATCAATACCTCCTTTCTGTTTCACCGGAGGAGCCCGCCATTCTCTCGCGGCTGAGAGAGGAAACGACAGCCGATCCTAAGCACAATATGCAGATTGCCCCGGAACAGGGGCTGTTCTTCAACCTTCTTATCCGGCTGATCGGGGCGAAGAAAACCCTTGAAATTGGTGTCTACACTGGATACAGTTCGCTTGTGGTCGCACTGGCTCTTCCGGATGACGGAAAGATTGTTGCGTGCGATGTCAGCAAAGAATGGACCGACATCGGACGGAAATACTGGAAGGAAGCAGGCGTAGGTCAGAAGATCGACCTGAGGCTTGGCCCTGCGATTGATACGCTCGATGGCCTCATCCGGGAAGGAAGGAGCGGCGAGTTTGATTTTGCGTTCATTGATGCCGACAAGGAGAACTACTGGAACTACTTCGAACGGTCCCTCGTGTTGCTGCGAACGGGGGGATTGATCGCCGTGGACAATGTACTCTGGTCAGGCAAGGTTGCAGATCCAGCGACCGATGACAGGGATGCAAAAGCCCTCCATGCGTTTAACGTGCGCCTGAAAAAAGATCATCGGGTAGTATGCAGCATGATTCCCATTGCTGACGGGGTCACGCTCGCCCTGAAACGGTAGAAGACCTCTCTCCAACCAAACCTCCCATTCCTTTTTTGAAGGCGTAGAGTATTGCGTTCCTTCGCGCCCGCCTGACCGTCTCTGAACAATTACCGTCGGGCAGGTCTTTGCCCGGCCTTCGGCCGAGGCCTCGTCTCGAGACGGGTCTGTGTGGCGTGAATTCAACGAACAGAAATCGCAGAGACGCGGAGAGCGCAGAGAACTCGCAGAGGGGATTATGTCGTGAGAGACTGGACAACCCTCTGCGATTACTCCGCGTCCTCTGCGTCTCTGCGATTGGTTTAACGGCAAGACGATCCTCAAATTAGGGCACTAACTGAAGACGGCTTACCTTGCTTCTCAATGCCATCTTTCTTTCTTTTGTCCGAACACCTTCTTTTTTTATCCGGAGTTGAATGATTGGATTTCACATCTGAAGCGCAAGAGCTCAATGAGCTCATGCTGCGCCGCCGCGAGGAGTTGGAAGAGCTCAGGAAACGCGGCGTCAACCCCTACCCTTACGAATTCCGACGCAGTGCTTTCTCAAAGGAGATCATCTCATCATTCACCGATGAGGGTCCGCGTCATCAGGTTTCCGTCGCCGGACGGATCATGTCCATGCGACGTATGGGCAAGGCTTCTTTCTGCCATATCCAGGACTCCCACGGGCGAATTCAGATCTACCTGAAAAAGGATGACCTCGGTGCCGTCTACGATATCTTCAGACTTCTGGATATCGGGGATATTATCGGTGTCGAGGGATTTGTGTTCAGAACCAAAATGGGGGAAGTGTCGGTTCATGCTGAAAAGTGTTACCTCCTCTCGAAATCCCTCCGTCCCCCGCCGGTGCCAAAGGAAAAAGTCGATGAAAGCGGCAACAAGATCGTCTTCGATCCATTTTCCGATAAGGAACTGCGCTATCGCCAGCGATACATCGATCTGGTCGTGAATCCGGATGTGCGCGACGTATTTGTCAAGCGGACCGGCATTGTCTCATCGATCCGCAGGTTCCTTGATGAGCGACAGTATCTCGAGGTAGAAACCCCGATCCTTCAGCCACAGTACGGGGGGGCTTTCGCGCGACCGTTCATCACCCACCATAATGCTCTTGATGTCGACCTTTATCTGCGGATTGCGGATGAGCTCTACCTGAAGCGGTTGATTGTCGGAGGGTTTGATGGGGTGTATGAGTTTTCAAAGGATTTTCGCAACGAAGGGATGGACAAGAACCATAACCCGGAATTCACGATGCTGGAGGTCTACGTCGCGTACCAGGACTACCTCTGGATGATGTCAATGGTGGAGGAGATGATCGGCCGGGCAGCGCTGGAAGTGAATGGCTCGATGAAAGTCGAAACGCCGGGAGGCGTGATTGACCTCTCACCTCCGTGGCGCCGGCTTACGATGTTTGATGCGATCAAGGAGTACACAGGCCATTCCCTTCGTGGAAAGTCCTCCGGAGATTTCGCAGTTGCTGCCCGTGCGCTCGGACTGGAAGTCAATCCCGCAGATGGGCAGGGGAAGATCCTGGATGATATTTTCAGCGAAAAGGTGGAGCCGCACCTGATTCAACCGACAATCATTATGGACTACCCGGTGGAGATGTCCCCGCTTGCAAAAAAACATCGGAGTGAAGAAGGACTGGTGGAACGTTTTGAGGTGATCTGCAACGGACAGGAACTCTGCAATGCATTCAGCGAGCTGAACGACCCGCTTGACCAGCGCATGCGGTTCGAAGAGCAGATGAAGCTCCGGGCGGGTGGTGCGGCAGAGACACAGCCACTCGATGAGGATTTTCTTCGCGCGCTTGAGTATGGCATGCCACCGACGGCAGGACTCGGCGTGGGTATCGACCGG
>DAIPLH010000255.1:0-4931 GCA_036769325.1 Bacteroidota bacterium | reverse complement strand
ATCTGCTGTTTACACGGGAGGGGATTGAAAAAGGGCTGGAATTATCTGCACGTCTGGTAGTTCTCCTCTGGGGATCATCAATCCTAATCTGGTCTTCGTCCCCTGAAAGGATCATGGCCGCATTCGAAACATGGTTATACCCCGTTCGCCATCGTATGGGGGCTGTCGTCATGCTCGTGACGGTTACCATGAATCTTATTCCGGCACTGGTTCTCCAGGCGCGCCGCCTCGCGCTGAGTTTCCGATCGAGGGGGGTTGACGTCGAGTCGGGAATTGTGAAACGGATCCGGTTTCTTTCATCCGCTGCCTTACCACTGTTTGCATCAACTTCGAGGACGGCTACACAGCTGGCTACTGCCATGGAGAGCCGCAGTTACGACCCGTCTGCTTCGCGAACGACCTTCATCCACCTGCGCTTTGGAATCAACGACTGGCTTCTCCTTACACTCGCCGGCTCCCTTGCACTCGTTTGCCTTATGGTTTCATGAGGATCCGTCCGCCTTTAGGCGTGCGATCTCATCAGGTCGCATGAAAACATCCGGTGCAACGATGCCCTTTACTGCAAGGTGATCGAGAAGCGTGATAGTCTCGGGCGGATCATAACCGGCCAGGTTCAGCAAGCTGGCATCACGCATGACTGAGGCCACCGACCCCACACCTTCAATGCAACCCTCTCTCAGGACAACAATGTTCGTCGCGAACTCGCAGAGACAGTCCAGGTCGTGACTCACCACAACGAGCGTCGTCCCCTGTTTGTGCTGATCCTTGATAAAACGAAGGAACCCGGCCCTCCCTTCCCCGTCAAGTCCGACCGTTGGTTCGTCGAGAAGCAGCACTTCAGGGTTCCTGACCAGCAGTGAAGCAAGAGCGACCCTCCTCGCCTCGCCCATACTCAAGTAGAACGGATACCGCTTCAGAAAGCGTTTCGGGTCGAGTCCAACTGCCGATAGTGCCTCGGCCGGAGAGATGGAAGGTAAAGAGTCACGAGGAGGGGTCGGAAACAGGAGCTCGTCCTCAACCGTCTCCGCCACGAATTGTTGCTCGGGAAACTGGAACCCCATCCCAATTCTCCTCCGTTCGCGGACGGCTGTCTCTTTCTTCTCCCATACATTCACACCATCGGCCAGTACGCTTCCTTCATCCGGAACCAGGAGCATGTCCATGACAAGAAGCAGGGTTGTCTTCCCTGCCCCTTCAGGTCCGATGATTCCAAGGCATTCGCCCTTTCGTACGGTCAGGCTCACCCCGGTAAGCGCCTGCTTCACCTTTCCATCGCGAAGGGGGTATGCGTAGGACACGTTGTTGAGACTAAGATCCATCGAATCCCAGGCGGGTCGAGAGAGGGATCGGGACTCCGAGTTGCCGTAGTCTGGTTCCATCCCTGAAGAGCATGGATGGCTGACCTTCGAGCTCAACATGACCGTGGCAAAGGATCAGCAAATGGTCAGCAAGCATCGCCTCCAGCGGGAACTGGGTGATGAGGACCACGGCCCTTCCACTGGTTCGGGCAAGCATGGTGACGTGATCAAGGATGGTCTTCCTGGCAAGCGGGGCGAGCAGAGATGTCGCTTCATCAAGGATCAGGTAGTCCGGGTTCATGATCATCACGGCAGCAAGGGCGACTCGCTGTTTTTCTCCACCAGAAAGCAGAGAAGGGGCGATCTTGCGATCCCGTTCCAAACCAAACATCCGGAGACACTCATCGACCCTTTCCTTCATTTCCTGCTGGCCCATTCCGATGTTTTCAAGACCAAAAGCAAGTTCCCGCTCAACAGTCAATGAAGTAAACTGGCTATCAGGATTCTGAAAGACGACGCCGACACTTTTTCTCACGGATGCCACATTTCGGGGTTCAGCGGTACTCATCCCATTCACTCTTACCACTCCTCCTGTCGGAAGGAGAAGCGCGTTCATGCAAAGGGCCGCAGTACTTTTGCCCGAACCATTCGCGCCCATGATTGCCGTGACTCCCTGGTCAGGAATCTGCAGGGAGAGCCGCTGAAGGACATTTTCCCCGGAATTCGGATAGCGATAGTCCACATCAGAAAACTCAAGCAAGGACGGTTCTCGTCAGGTATGAGGCGAAGCCGGGATCGGGGATTGGATCAGAATGGTTCGGGGAGGCGCACTACCCGGTGACCGCATCAATCGTCTCTCCATGACCCATGCCAATTCGCACAATGGTCTTATTCGGGACACAGACAATGATCTCCCCTGAACGCTGGCGACTCCCGGTTCGTACGCAAATCTTGTTCGGACAATCTGCGCTGACCACCCGAATACTCCCATCCTTCACTTCGAGTTGAAGCTCACCACGGGCGCCCTGAACAGAAAACCGCGATGCCCCGCGGAGATCGGTCCTGTATACGACATTTCCGTTCACCTCCACTGTCACCACTGATCCCTCGGGCCCCAGTGCCGCAATCAGGAAGAAGCTGGAAACACTCATCGCAACCACAAGGAGAATGAGGATTTTATCTGCGATGGTCAGCACCTTGAGCATGGTTCTGAAGATAGAGAAAAACGCGTCAACGGGAAAGTGTGATCTCTCAGCTTTTCACTAAAACCGGAAGCAGTTTTGAGGAGACAAACCCGACGACAAGGCCTCCGACAAGAGCGGACCCAAGGAGGATAGGAAGGAGGAAAAGAATGGCTGTATCCTGGACAAACAGAACCATGACAAGACAAACCTGCGTCACAACGTGAGTGACGGAGCCGATCAGGCTGATACCAACGACACTGAAAAGTGATCCCGAAGACCTCGCCAACCACATTGCGGCGGCGGCCATCAATCCGCTTCCAAGGGCAATAACAAACGACGGACTGAAAAGGGAACCCACGAGCAGTGAGCCGACAAGAACCCGGGTCCCAACAACGAGGAATACATCGGCCGGAGGGAGAACCATGAGTGCCAGAACCGAGGAGACGTTGGCAAGGCCGATCTTGAGAAACGGAGCGGGTCCGGGAATAAGAGATTCGAGGACGTAAAGGGCGATTCCGACAGCAGAGAGAAACGCCACCATCGTGAGGTGGCCTGCCGATCGTGGCTTCCAGTGAAGCATGACCAACTTACGGCTCCACAAGGTTGAAGAACACAAGGAACAGCAGAACAGCGCCGAGGAGCAACCTGTACCAGACAAACACCAGGGTCGTTCGCTTGTTCAGGAAGCGAAGGAGCCAGGCAATGGCCAGATACCCCGAGACTGCGGAAACGGCGGTGGCCATAAGGACATTCATCGCCCCAAACTCAAAAGGATTCGCATCCAGGGAAAGAATCTCATGGACTCCGCTCGCAAGAACAGCCGGCACGCTGAGGAGGAATGAAAACCTCGCGGCACTCTGGCGCTTCAATCCGAGAAAAAGACCTGCAGTGATTGTGGTCCCCGACCTCGACGAACCAGGTATCAACGCCAGCGCCTGCGCGATACCAACCAACAATGCCTCGGTCCACGAAAGAGACCCCTCCTCACGCGTATGACTCGCGATTCGCTCCGCCAACCAGAGCAACAGGGCAAGAACGATCAGGCTCGAGCCAATCACAACCAGGTTCTTGGTAAACACGCCATGGATGAAGTCACTCAGAAGCACTCCGGCGATGCCGATTGGTATCGTCCCAACAATGATCAGAAGACCGAGCCGTCCTTCAACCGACCATTCCCGGGGTTTAGGCAGAAGCCCGTGCTTCTTCAGATCCTGGCCGACCGAGAGGGTCATCTGAATCAACTCTTTGAAAAAGTACATCACAACCGCGGCAAGAGTGCCAAGCTGAATCACGGCTATGAATGCCGTCCACGCGGCCGACTGCTCTGCTGTGACGATTCCAAGGAATTTTCCGAACAACGTGAGATGCGCTGTACTGCTGATCGGGAGGAACTCTGTCAGTCCCTGGACAACGCCAAGGAGAATGGCCTCAAGTATGGTCAGGCGAGCACCCTGGGCATTGCATATTGCACAATGATCATTGCGTAATCCGGGACAACGAAGAGATGAGAGAGAACCACCTACTTGACCAGGGCCATCTTGATTGTGGAGGCGGCTATTTTGCCATGGATGGAAACGGCCTCAAGGCGGCACAAATAGATACCGCTTGAGAGAGTAAGCCGGCCCGCATCGATGTGCAAACTATGCGTCCCTGCCGGATAGAAGCCTTTTTCAAGAATAGCGACAAGGCGGCCTGCAACATCGAAAAGCGAGGCAGTGACAGAAGAATTGACAGGAAGATCGAAAACCACAGTCGTCGTTGGATTGAAAGGATTCGGATAATTCTGATGAATGGCAAACCGACCCGGAACACCGTGACCACCTTCACTCTTTGCGTCCGTAACATCCATCACGGTAACGAGAAAGTCATCTCCGAAATTCCAGTGGTCAGCATCCGTCGCCATGGTATCCTGGTTCGTGCTGTTCCCGACAGAGAAAAGGGTATCAGTGATCATTCCGTCGACATGATCGGGCGCCACGTAACCGAACTGCCACGAAACTGAATCCATTCCGTCGGCCGGCCTCGGGGTCACGTGCGTCATCTCGTCCTCATACCAGTACGTATGAACTGAATCGACGACCGTCAGAATACCAACGGCCGACGCAATATTGAATCCGGCCGTTCTTGTTGAGTCCGCTGCAATCGAGACTGTGTACACACCGCTCTCGCCCGGCGAGAGGGTGTCCGGACCGGCAATCCATACACGGACCGACGGGGTTGGATCAATGTTGTGACATTTGCATCCAATCCCATTTTTCCTTGTCATCCCGACAATTCCGTCGAACCGGTGAACTGCAGTGTGAAGGTTATACCCGCAGAACAAGGCCAGCACTCCGACAGACGCGGTCCAGATGAACCACCTGGTTCCTGCGTTCTCCATTCGCCTACTTTAAAAGGATCATTTTTTTGATAGAGACGAAGTCGGAGGTTTCCAGACGGTAGAGATACA
>DAIPLH010000254.1:1205-4933 GCA_036769325.1 Bacteroidota bacterium | reverse complement strand
CAGGAATAGTAACAACCGGGGAGGAAGCCATCACAGCCACTTTTTCAACCAACGATCGGGTCCTGCAACTGGTTCTTGAGTCGTCCGCGGATATCCACAGAGCCTTCGGTCCCGTCCGTCGCGTATTCTTCAATCTTTATTTCACAGCTGCGGACGGGTGTCGAGTCAGGCGTCAGGTGCCCGCCATTTCCATTTCCGCGATCGTCTGCAAGGACGACATGAATGTGCGGAGCCACCTTTCCCTCATGGGCAAGAACCTCGCCGTACAGGCTGACGATTTCCATCGGGGCAGAAACTTCAACCGTCGCATGTTGCATGGTTTTCTGATCGAAGGTGGTAATCCGCGCCCGCTGCACGGATCCGCTTCCTGTGACACGCCCGGCTGATACCTTGTTTTGAGCGGCAATCCGGGCAATCTCCCGGTAAAGGTCAGTTCCCTCAACAAGTGTCTCGATAATCACCCGACTCACTGAAACAACGCTCCCTGACTGTTGTTGAGCGGTTGCTTATTCTTCGTTGTCACCGGGACGCGAAGGTGCTCAAAAGCCATCAGTGTCGCTGTTCGACCTCTGGAGGTTCGCTCCAGAAAACCTTCCTGAACGAGGAAGGGTTCATACACTTCTTCAATGGTGCCGGGTTCTTCACCAACGGCGATGGCAAGGGTATTCAAGCCGACAGGGCCGCCATTGAATTTCTGTGTCAGACAAAGAAGGATTCGCTTGTCCATTTCATCCAGACCATGCTCGTCGACCTCAAGCGCTCTCAGGGAATAATCGGCCACCTCCCGGGTGATCCTTCCCTTGTGCGCCAGGAGGTTCTTATCAACCTGAGCGAAGTCCCTGCAGCGTCGAAGAAGCCGGTTTGCAATTCTGGGTGTTCCACGCGACCGGCGTGAAATCTCCATGGCGCCATCGGAGTCGATTCCCGCGGAGAGGATATTTGCAGATCTGACGATAATCCCGTTCAGGGTTTGGACATCGTAGTAATCGAGCCTGCACGTCACGCCAAAACGGGCTCTCAGGGGAGATGTGAGAAGGCCGGCGCGGGTGGTGGCTCCGATCAGGGTGAACCGCGGGAGGGAGATCTGGATGCTTCGCGCATTGGGCCCGGAATCGATCACAATCTCAATTTTGAAATCCTCCATCGCAGAATAAAGATATTCTTCGATGGCAGGATTGAGACGATGGATCTCGTCGATGAAGAGGACCTCCCCCTCCTGGAGGCTTGTCAGAATCCCTGCGAGATCACCGGCCTTATCGAGGACCGGGCCTGAAGTTGTCCTGATCCTCGTCCCCATCCCATGAGCGATGATGTGAGCGAGGGTGGTTTTTCCCAGTCCGGGAGGTCCGGTAAGGAGGACATGGTCCAGCGTCTCGCCGCGTTTTCTTGCAGCGGAAATGAAAATCTTGAGGTTTTGGGTAATCTTCTCCTGGCCGAAGAAGTCCTGGAATGACAGTGGTCGAAGAGCCTGGTCAAACTCAGCTTCGTTTTCCAGTCGCTCGGGGGATGTCGTCGTAGCTTTTGTCATTCGGGGAAAAACTAACGAAAAAGAGAGCGAGAATCAATTTGCCCGCATGGAACCTGCCGCGAAGACTCCCCAAAGGGGTCCTTCGGACAAAGACTCGAAGGAATGCAAGACTTTAATGAGACCCTTTGAGCCTTCGCGTTTACCCGCCGAAACCATTTCCTGGTGAAGGAGGGCCTTCGTGGCAATTCTCCAACCCTTAGTGTCCGGTGGTCCGCAAAGCCGCCTTGATCAGTTCTTCCAGTGTGACATCTGCGTTCCTGAGTCCCTCGGCGGCCTGTTGAACGGCTTTCTCGGCTGACTGACGGGAATACCCGAGGGAAGTGAGTGCAAGGGTTGCCTCAGACCGGATCCCGTTAGCAGAAATGCTTCCCGGGGTTCTGGTCTGATCCGCGACGTTCATTCGACTTACCTTCTCACGTAACTCGACGACAAGGCGCTCGGCCAGTTTTTTTCCAATTCCCGGGACAGACATAAGGCCCGCGGCATCGCCGTTCGAGAGCCGGTGACGCAATGAATCGACAGAGGTACCAGAAAGAACTGCGAGAGCCATCCGGGGGCCAATTCCAGAGACCGAAAGGAGGAGCTTGAACATTTCCCGCTCTTCTACCGCAAAAAAACCGTACAGCTGCAGGGCATCCTCGCGGACATGGAGATAGGTGTGGAGCGTGACGTTCTCGCCGGTCTGTCCGATGCGTTCGTAGGTTGACAGTGGTATGCTCACTGACAATCCGACACCATGGATGAGGACGCACACTTCAGTTGGCGACTTTGAAAGCATCTCGCCGGAAAGCAGGGCAATCATGAGATCACCCTTTCAGGGTGAGCGGATACAAATGACTTCCAGTTTCTTGAAACCTGTCCCTTGCCATTGAGCCTTTGCAAATGACAGAGTGCTGTGGCGATTGCATCGGACGCATCAAGGGTCATGGGTTTTTCCTGTGACCGGAGAATGGAGCGCACCATGTACTGTACCTGAAGTTTGGAGGAGTTGCCGTTTCCGGTCAGAGCCTTCTTGATCTCACGAGGGGAGTACTCGGAAACCGGTATGCCGAGACTTGCTGCTGCTAGGATCGAGACGCCTCGGGCATGTCCGAGCTTCAGAGCTGATTGTACATTCTTCCCGTAGAAGGCTGACTCAATGGCAAACTCGATGGGTCGATGTGAGCTCATGATTCGCGAGAGCTCCTGATGAATCCGGGTCAATCGATCTGGTAAGGGCGTGCCTTGTGCATTCCGGATTATCCCGCTCGCGAGGATACGGACATCCCCTTTCAGGGATGTGATGACGCCGTAGCCGGTGACAAGGGTTCCCGGATCGACTCCGAGAACGATTATCGGGGAGTCTACCGGCTTCGGAGCAAAGGTCGTGTGCTCACGACTGGTTTTGAAGTGCGGCGAGTTCTTTTTCTTCAATGTCGAAATTCGAGTTGAGGTTCTGCACGTCGTCGTGCTCCTCAAGAGCCTCCATCAGTTTCAGGAGTTGCTCTGCTTCTTTGCCGGTCACCTTCACCTGATTCTGAGGAACCATCTGGAGCCGTGCTGTTTCAAAAGGAATCCCCTTGTCTTCCAGCGCCTTTCTGACTGCATCAAATGTTTGAGGGTCTGTGATAACTGTGAATGAGTCAGCATCAGATTGCAGGTCTTCTGCGCCCGCCTCAAGGACAATACTCATGACATCATCCTCAGCGAGTGACTTGCCCTTACCGGTTCTGGGGATGACGATTATTCCCTTCTTGCCGAACATCCACGCGACGCTTCCATGCTGGCCCAGATTCCCGTTATTCCGTGAGAAGATATGCCGCAATTCCGAGACGGTTCTGTTGTTATTGTCTGTGACAATTTCGACAAGGATAGCGACCCCTCCCGGGCCGAATGCCTCATAGGTAATCTCTTCGTAAGTCACTCCGGGAAGCTCTCCTGTCCCTCTCTGAAGGGCGCGCTTGATATTGTCCGACGGCATGTTTGCATCCTTGGCCGTCTGGATGGCGAGCCTGAGCCTGGGATTGCCGTCGATACTTCCGCCGCCTTCCCTTGCGGCAATTGCGATTTCCTTGCCCAGACGGGTAAAGAGCCTTCCGCGTGCAGAATCAGTTGCGGCCTTCTTTCTCTTGATGGTTGCCCATTTCGAATGTCCTGACATTTAGTGACCTCCCACTAGTCCAGTTGCGGTTTTTGGTTCTGACAATCCCTTATTCTCATT
>DAIPLH010000254.1:0-1195 GCA_036769325.1 Bacteroidota bacterium | reverse complement strand
CGAATCGAAGAGATTCGGAAACCGAAGATCCCTGATCTTGAGTTGCGGAATACCATCGCTGTTCCAATTCCCGGAAGGCATGCCGAAGTCATTCTCGTCGAGCGAATAGGCACATTCAAGGTCGGACCTTCCCGGGTTCCTCACAAGCTCTGAAAGGTAGTCACCCAGGCCAAACCCGATTGCGTCAAAGTTGACTCCATTCTGACTGACACGAAACTTCAGATGGTTTTTCCCGACAATACGGGGTTTCCCCGAGATTTCCAGGCTGCGAGTAAGGAAGACGGGCCTGTTGTTTCCTGGTCCAAACGGGGCGAACTCTTTCAAAATCCTCACGAAGCGAGGAGTAAGATCGGAGAGTGAGACCTCGGTGTCAATCCGGATTGCCGGCACCTTGTGCTCGTCACTCATCGTCTCCTCAACGGTTTCCCTGAACCGGAGGGAAAACCGTTCGATCTGAGCGATGTCCATGGTCAGACCGGCGGCATATTTGTGACCACCGTATTGGACGAGCAGATCTGCGCAACTTGTCAGTGCTTTGAAAATATCAAACCCCTGGACGCTGCGTGCAGATCCCTTTGCGACACCGTCGACTGTTGCGAGCATGATGGATGGTTTGTAGTATCGCTCCACCATCCGCGAGGCCACTATGCCGATCACGCCTGCATGCCACTCGTGTGAATGAAGCACAATCGCGGATTGAGACTCAAAATCAGCACTTTGCTCGAACAGCAGTCTTGCATTTTCAAACGTTTCCTCGTCGATCTTCCTTCTCTCACGATTTTCTTCCTCGAGGACCATTGCGAGACCCCGTGCCTCGTGCTCATCGGAGCTGATCAGGAGCCGGACGGCACGCATTGCATCGCCCAGTCTGCCTACCGCGTTGATGCGCGGAGCAAGACCGAAGACAACCTGGCTCGTGGAGATCGTCGGTGACCGGAAGCCAGCCTGTTGGATCAGCGCTTTGATCCCGGTACGAGGTCTGGTGTTGATGGCTTCAAGTCCGATTTTCACAAGGATGCGATTCTCGTCGTTTACCGGGACGATGTCAGCAATCGTTCCGAGGGTGACGAACTCGAGGTAAGACCCAAGGAGATGCTCTGTGCCCAGTTTCCTTGACAGGGCGTGAATGAGCTTGAAGGCAACCCCGCACCCGCAGAGTCCCGGCGCCGAGGTTGATATGGCTGGTCGTGAAGCG
>DAIPLH010000253.1:0-4940 GCA_036769325.1 Bacteroidota bacterium | reverse complement strand
CGGATCGGGAAAAAAAGTGGGAATCTTGTCTCGGTCTACACGAGAGATTCTCATCTTCAGCTGCATTTCTGTTCAGGGTATGTCGTCAGCAAGGCGCTCGGTGAAGTGACATTCATTGGAGAGAACGGAGGGCGTCTTTCAGGGTTGATCATCGAACGAGCCGGCGGCTGCTCGTTATATGCGAACGTGGACCGCTCCCTGTTGTCGGGGGATTTCACGCAGCTCGGCCCTGAGGTCATGCTGTCCGGTGTAGCCCTTTCCATGACTGATACGCTTCTGGACGAACAACGAAACAAGGGCCGGTCGGCCGCAAAGAAGGTCCGGCGTGCCCGTTGAACGTGGAGATTATTGTCACAAATGGTCATCGCAGGTATAAGCTGAGCAAGAGTATTGCAGGCGGATATATTCGCAGGGTTCTCACAAAGGAAGGCAGGCGGAAAGCCTCGGTCTCCCTTGTTTTTGTGGATTCTGCATTCATTCGCACGCTGAACCGTCGGTATCTCAGGCACAATTATATAACAGACGTCCTTGCGTTCCCGTTTACCGATTCGGATGCCCTGGATGGAGAGATCTATGTGAATGTTGACAGGGCACGGCAACAGGCCAGGGCGCAGAGGGTGCGATTTGGCGAGGAACTGGCAAGACTGGTGATCCACGGGACACTGCACCTTGCAGGTTATGATGACAGCAAACCCTCCCTTGCCCGTGTTATGAGGCGGGAAGAGGACCGGCACGTAAGCTATTGGTTTGACAAGCGAAGAGGAGAGGGATGAAGGAGCGTATTGTTGAGTTGTTGGTTCATATCATGTTGGAGGTTCAGACGAAAAGAACGCTTGCCGATATCGATCTTGGCGAGTTGAAGAACAAGGGGTACACCCAGACGGAGATCAGTGAAGCCCTGAGCTGGCTCCACAATAATCTCAAGGTCCATGATGGTGTTGCTACCCTGCTCCCCGATTCGATGCGCGGGACGACCCGCATTTTCCATGAAGTAGAGAAAGCCGCATTTACAATAGAGAGCCAGGGATACCTGATTCAGTTGCGTGCACTTGGCTTGCTGGATGACCGGGACCTCGAGATCGTCATTGACCGGGCAATGCAAACAGGGTACGAAAAACTCTCGGTCGACGAGGTCCGGGAGATCGTTGCGCCCCTGCTTCTGGGCAAGAGGGGGAACGCAAGCCTTTCATCGCTGAATACAAGGGAACACGCACATTGACGCCGGAAACTGAATTACCAGAACCGAAGAAAAAAGCAACAAGGAAGCGTAAGGCATCGTCAACGGCTGCCGCGGGGTCAAACGGAAAGTCTCTCATTATTGTCGAGTCACCCGCCAAAGCGAAGACAATCAACAAGTATCTCGGATCGCAGTACATTGTTGAGGCGTCAGTTGGCCACATCAAGAACCTTCCCAAAAGCAAACTCGGGATTGACGTCGAAAACGGTTTTGTCCCCGAGTACGAGACGATCAGCGGGAAACAGGAAGTCATTGACCGGCTTCGCGAGTGCGCGAGAACCGCGGACAAGGTGTTTGTCGCGACTGACCCCGACCGCGAGGGAGAGGCCATCGCCTGGCATATTGCAGGCGAAGTCGAGGGTGTGAACGACAGGATCTTCCGGGTTCTCTTCACGGAAATCACCGAGCGGGGAATCCAGGAAGCGATGAAGCATCCCACGAGGATCGACGAGAACCTGGTCTATTCTCAGCAGGCCCGCAGGCTGATGGATCGGTTTGTCGGCTACAAGGTTTCTCCGTTCGTCTGGAAAACCATGTTCTATGGCCTCTCGGCCGGGAGAGTCCAGTCAGTCGCGGTTCGTCTGATTTGTGAGCGTGAAGAGGCAGTCAACGCATTCATCCCCGAGGAATACTGGTCGATTGTCGGGGAATTCCGGACCGCAACGAGCGAGCCATTTCTCGCGAAGCTCTTCAAAGTCGCGGGCGATGACCCCCGCATCGGCGATGAGAAAACTGCCGAGGGATATCTCACGGATATCCGGAAGCAGGTGTTTTCCCTCAGCGACATTCAGCAGAAACCGGTCCGCCGCAACCCGTCTCCACCGTTTATCACCAGCACCCTTCAGCAGGAATCCGCCAGGCGCTTAAGACTCCACGCGAAAAGAACCATGATGCTCGCCCAGAAACTCTATGAAGGTATTGAACTTGGGGAGGAAGGGCGCGTTGGACTCATCACCTATATGAGAACCGATTCAACCCGGCTGAGTAACGATGCTGTTGGCGAGGTACGCGAGTACATTTATGAGAACTTCGGGAAAGAATATCTCCCGAAAGAAGCACGTCTATTCAAGAAGGGAAAGGGGTCACAGGACGCTCACGAAGCAATCCGCCCAACGTCGACGAAGTACGCTCCAAAACTGGTCAGAAAGTACCTTGAAGACGATATGTTCGCTCTCTATGAGCTCATATGGAACCGGTTCGTTGCCTGTCAGATGAGTCCGGCCGTTTTCGACCAGACCACTGTGGATATTTCAGGTGGCGACTATCTCTTCCGGGCGACGGATACGGTGCCGAAGTTCCGCGGCTTCCTCCAGGTCTATGACGAATCTGTCGAAGAGAATGAGAAGCCCGGAGATGATGACGATCCCGTCTCAAAACTCCCGTCATCGCTCAAGGTGGGAGAGAAAACCGCCGTGACCAATCTGATTCCGAATCAACACTTTACAAAACCGCCGGCGCGATATACGGAGAGTTCCCTGGTGAAGGAACTCGAGGCACTGGACATCGGCCGTCCCAGCACCTATGCGCTGATCGTGGACACCATTCTCTCCAGAAAGTATGTCGAGCAAAAAGAGAGGAAGCTCTATCCAACTGAGCTAGGCATTGCGGTCAACAGAATTCTGGTGCAGAATTTTTCCCATCTGTTCAACGTCAAGTTCACGGCCCAGATGGAGACAGAACTCGACACGATTGCCGAAGGGAAGAATTCATACACGAAAGTTATGGAGGATTTCTATCACCCCTTCGTAAGGGACCTTGAGGGGGTCGACAAACGCGCACCGGCAATCAAGAAATCCCTGCAGGAAAAGACCGATGAGGTCTGCGAGGTATGCGGGAAGCCAATGATCATCAAGTGGGGCAGAAACGGCAGGTTCATGGCCTGCACCGGGTACCCCGCCTGCAAGACAACACGTCCGCTTGAATCGGAGCTCGAGCAGACAAAGATGGTGGCCGGAATAAAATGCGATCTGTGCGGAAGCGATATGGTTGTAAAAGGAGGGCGCTTCGGAGCGTTCCTTGGTTGTTCCCGGTATCCGGATTGCAAGAATACAAAGCCGCTCTCCATCGGTGTGCAGTGTCCCAAATGCAAAACCGGGTATGTCATCGAACGAAAAACGACCAAGCGGAAACGAATCTTCTACGGCTGCTCGAACTACCCGACATGCGATTTCGCGTCATGGGACAAGCCGGCTGACCGGCCCTGCGAGACATGCGGGAACACCTATATGGTCATCAAGTTCACTCAGACACGCGGAGAATACTTCCTCTGTCCATCATGCAAGGCGGAAGTGTCCCGCGAAGAGGTTGTTGAAAAGGATGCCTGACAGGATCAGGAGACCCGAAGAGATTCAACGCGACACCTTCCTCGAGTACATGCGCCGCGAACGCCGCGCATCCCCGCATACCGTGAAGGCCTATCGGGATGACCTGCGCCAGTTCGGTGAATTTTTCAATCAGCTCCCCAATCACGAGTCCCGGTCCTACGCGCGTTCCTCGGTACTCTCGTCGATCGGGGTTTCTCGCGACGGAGCATTGCAAGGAAGGTTGCATGCCTCAAATCATTCTTTCGCTTTCTCCACCGCAAGGGTGAACTGAGTCGTAACCCGGCCCTCAGTCTCGCTTCACCAAAGATTGACCGGGCTCTACCTGTCTACCTTGACGAGACGGCTGTCACTGCCCTCATGGATCAACCTGACCGTTCGCTGCCGGAGGGAGTACGAGATGCGGCAATTCTTGAACTCCTCTACGGAACCGGAATTCGCCTGAGTGAGCTCATTGGCCTCTCCCGGATTGACGTCGACTTTCCGGGCTCAACAATCAAGGTAACCGGTAAGGGGAGTAAGGACCGGATCATCCCTCTCGGCAGGAAGGCGGCGGAGGCTGTCCGTGCATATCTGGCTGTCCGTCCATCCTTTGAAACACCCCGGAGCCCCTCCTTGCTGTTCCTGACCAGGCGCGGGTACAGCCTGAACCCGAAGGGCGTGAATCTGCTGATGAACCGCTATATCGGGGCAGTCTCAGATATCCAGAAAAAAAGCCCTCACGTCCTCAGGCATACGTTTGCAACACACCTGTTGAATCGGGGTGCCGACCTGCGGGCGGTCAAGGAAATGCTCGGACATGAGAGCCTCTCGACGACACAAATTTATACACATGTCAGTATTGAACGATTGAAGAAGGTCTATTCCCAGGCACACCCAAAGGCATCGTGAAAGGAGAGAGATCATGCAGACACTATTCACGGCACGTAGATTCCGGGCACGCAGCGAGATCAAGGATCATGCCCTCGACGCGGTGGCGAAACTTGATAAGTTTTATGATGGTATCGTGAAGGCGTCAATCATTCTCAGTTTTGAAGGATCGACGAAAAACATCAAGGTTGCCGAAGTCAATCTCCACGTTCATGGCGAACTCCTCTCCGCAAAGGAGCAATCGCAGGACTACAGGAAATCGATTGATCTCGTTGTGGAAAAACTGTCGAAGCAGCTGGCCAGGTATAAGACGAAGCTTCGGTTGAAGGACAAGGCGAAGGTCCGCGCAATTCAGGAGAAACCGTAGGGAGAGAATTCACCCCCCAAGTATGGAACATCCATGAAAAAAACCAAAGAGAAGCTGGCGCGCAAGGAGAGCATTACCGTCGGCTTTCTCTACGATGCAACCCGGAACCGTTTTCACCTTCGAAAGCTGAATGGCGAAAAGGGTT
>DAIPLH010000252.1:1398-4967 GCA_036769325.1 Bacteroidota bacterium | reverse complement strand
CGAAGGCTTTTCTCTCCTTTGCATAGCGGATTGAGGCATCCAGACAACCCTGCGCAATCCCCAATGCCTGGGCTGCAATCCCGATTCGGCCGCCTTCAAGTGTCTTCATCGCGAAGGTGAAGCCTGTGCCTTCTTCGCCGATCCGGTTTGCTTCAGAGACACGACAATCGGAGAATGACAATGAAACGGTGTCCGAACTGCGGATCCCCAGTTTTTTTTCCTTCTTGGCAACGGAAAAGCCCGGACTCCCCTTTTCGACAATAAACGTGCTGATTCCCTTTGACCCTTTGGACCGGTCGTTGGAAGCCATAACCAGGACCACATCAGCCGTTGACCCGTTTGTAATCCAGTTCTTCGTCCCGTTCAGGACATAGTGATTTCCGTCCCTGGTCGCCGTGGTCCGCTGATTCGTCGCGTCGCTTCCGGCCTCCGGTTCTGAGAGCGCGAATGCCCCGAGTTTTTTTCCGGTCGCAAGATCCCGCAGAAACCGTTCCTTCTGTTCATCGTTCCCATACCGGTTGATACCGAAGCAAACCAGAGAATTGTTCACCGACATGATGACACCCACCGATGCATCGACGCGGGATATTTCTTCTATGGCCAAAACGTAACTGATTGTATCGAGCTCGGCTCCCCCCCAGCGTTCCGGGACCATCATTCCCATGAAGCCAAGGTCGCCTAACTCCCGGACCTCATCGGCCGGAAACAATTCCGCTTCATCACGCTCAATCGAGCTCGGGGCAAGCCGTTCCGTCGCGAACTTGTTCGCCGTTTCCCGAATAAGCTGTTGCGTTTCATTTAATTGGAAGTTCATCGTTCTGTTGATTTCGCGTTAGGATGTATAATGATAAAAACCCTGTCCCGATTTCCTCCCAAGGTGTCCCGCAGCAACCATTCGCTTCAGTAGCGGACAGGGACGGTACTTCGGATCCCCAAGGCCGTCGTGCAGGACATTCAGGATGGAGAGGCAGACATCAAGGCCAATGAAATCGGCAAGCGCCAGGGGACCCATGGGGTGGTTCATTCCAAGCTTCATCACCGTGTCAATATCCTCCGGTGAAGCCACTCCTTCCATCACACAATACATCGCCTCGTTGAGCATGGGAAGGAGAACCCTGTTCGAGACAAACCCCGGATAGTCGGAAACTTCGACAGGAACCTTGTCAAGGTTTACTGCCAGGTCCCTCGTTGCAGAGAACGTATCATCAGATGTCGAATGCCCTCTGATAATCTCAACCAGTTTCATCACAGGCACCGGATTCATGAAGTGCATTCCGATCACGCGGTCTCCCCTTTTCGTTGCTGCTCCGATCTCTGTGAGAGAAATGGAAGAAGTGTTGGAGGCAAGGATGACGTCCGGCCGGCACCAGGAATCGAGATTCCGGAAGAGGGCTCTCTTGATTTCAATATTCTCGGTTGCCGCTTCGATGACGAAGTCGCACCGACGGGCCGCTTCTTCTACCGTGCTTGCGGAGACGATCCGCGAGAGAATGGCTTTCTTCTCCTCTTCGCCGATGGTCCCCTTCTTGATCTGGCGATCAAGATTTCCGGATATGGTCTTAATACCACGATCGATGAATTCCTGCTGGACGTCGCTCAGGAGGACGTTATGCCCGTGCTGGGCAAAGACATGTGCAATTCCATTGCCCATTGTCCCTGCCCCGATCACAAGAACCGTTTTCGACCCTGACGAGTCTGCCACCTATTCGACCCGCTCAACGATCACGCCGCTTGCTTCTCCCCCGCCGATACAAATGGCTGCAAGACCACGTTTCTTCTTTCTTTGTTCGAGAGCGTGCAGCAGTGTCACAAGAATCCGGGCGCCGCTGGCCCCCAGGGGGTGGCCGAGTGCGATGGCGCCGCCATGCACATTCACCTTGCTGACATCAAGTCCAACGATCTTGTTCACAGCAAGAGCAACCACCGCGAACGCCTCGTTGATTTCAAACAGATCGATGTCGTCAACGCTCAATCCGGCCCGACGAAGCACCTTGGGAATAACATCGGAGGGAGCAGTCGTGAACCATTGAGGGTCTTTTGCAAATGAGGCGTAGGAAACAATCCGTGCAATCGGCTTGAGGCCTCTCTTCCCTGCTGTTTCCCTCGACATGAGGACCAGAGCAGCCGCCCCGTCGCTGATATTTGATGCGTTTGCCGCTGTCACAGTTCCATCCTTGACAAATGCCGGTTTCAATTTGGGGATTTTGTCAAAATTCGTTTTCGGAGGATCTTCGTCCTCTGTCACAAGGGTTTTCTGCCCTTTGGGACCGGGGACCTCGACCGGGACAATTTCGTTCCGGAAGTGTCCATCGCGCTGAGCCTCCTGGGCCCTTCGGTAACTCAACACGGCGAACTCATCCTGTTCCGATCGCGGAATATCGCATTCGCGGGCACAGGTCTCGGCAATGTTGCCCATCGCGACGTTGTTGTATGCGTCGATAAGCCCGTCTTTCATCATGGAATCAACGATTTCAGCATTCCCGATTTTGTATCCATCTCTCGCCCCGCCGAGAAGATATGGCGCATTGGACATGCTCTCCATTCCTCCCGCAACGATAATGTCTGCATCATCCAGCATGATTCCCTGAGCACCAAGCATCACCGCCTTGAGGCCTGAACCGCAGACTTTATTGACCGTCATGCATTCGACCGACGGAGGAAGTCCGGCAAAAATGGCCGCCTGCCTCGCCGGGGCCTGCCCAATGCCAGCGGAAATCACATTGCCCATGATGACTTCGTTGACATGTTCAGGCGCGACCTTCCCTCGCTGAAGAGCTTCGCGGATCGCTACAGCGCCCAGTTGTGGCGCTGTGAGAGAACTCAATGAACCGCGAAACCCGCCTATCGGGGTTCGGCATGCACTGACGATGACCACTTCATTCATGACGGAGTCCGGCCAATCACCTGACGTAAATATTGTTGGTAATAGTAAGGGAATGGAGCAACAAAGGCAAGGAACGCAGAGGGGGGAGAGGGTTTAGCTGTTCATTGACTTCAAAAATTCCTTGTTGACTTTTGTCCCGCGCATTTTCTCGAGAACAAATTCCATCGCTTCAACTGTGTTGAAGTCCGAGAGAAGTTTTCGCAGAACCCAAACACGATTGAGGTCCTCTGACTCAAGAAGCAGCTCTTCTTTGCGGGTCCCGGACCTGTTGATGTCGATCGCTGGGAACAGCCGGCGATCGCTCAATTTGCGGTCGAGAGCAATTTCCATGTTTCCGGTCCCTTTGAACTCTTCAAAGATGACCTCGTCCATACGACTCCCTGTCTCGACGAGCGCTGTGGCAATAATGGTGAGGCTTCCCCCCTCTTCAATATTGCGTGCAGCGCCGAAGAAACGTTTTGGCTTGTGGAGAGCATTCGCATCCACGCCACCGGAGAGGATTTTTCCGGAGTGAGGGACAACAGTGTTATGAGCCCGTGCCAACCGTGTAATGCTGTCAAGGAGGATCACAACGTCGCGCCTGGCCTCGACCAGCCTTTTCGCCTTCTCGAGGACCATGTCTGCGACCTGGACATGTCGCTCCGGTGGTTCGTCAAATGTGGAACTGACTACCTCGGCATTGACG
>DAIPLH010000252.1:381-1388 GCA_036769325.1 Bacteroidota bacterium | reverse complement strand
CATTGACGGAGCGCTCCATATCGGTGACTTCCTCCGGCCGCTCATCAATCAACAGCACAATCAGTTTCACCTCCGGATGATTGCGCGAAATACTGTTCGCAATTTTCTGAAGCAGGATCGTCTTTCCGGCCTTTGGCGGGGAAACAATCATTCCTCGCTGACCTTTTCCAATTGGAGCCAGGAGGTCCATGATTCTCATCGAGTATTCGCCCGGAGCCGTCTCAAGATGAATCTGGGAGTTCGGATAGAGAGGTGTAAGATTGTCAAAAAGAACACGTTCCCGGATACTGTCGGGATTCTCGTCGTTGACTGCCTCGACCCGAAGGAGCGCGAAGAACCGTTCCCCCTCCTTCGGTGGGCGAACCTGTCCGCTCACGGTATCACCGGTTCTGAGATTGAATTTCTTTATCTGCGACGGAGAGACATAGATATCGTCGGGTGAGGGAAGATAGTTGTAGTCAACGGAGCGGAGGAATCCATATCCATCCGGGAGAACCTCAAGAACGCCACGGCTGAATGTCAGGCCTCCCTGCTGCGTTTGTGCTTCGAGGATCTTGAAGATCAGGTCTTGCTTGCGGAGATCGCTATAGCCGCTGATGTTCAGGTCACGCGCGATCTCGTTGAGTTCGGAAATTTTTTTTGATTTCAGTTCTGCGATGTCCATGCTCATGAATCAGGACCTTTCAGGGAGATGGGTACGATTTCAAGGAAGATTCCTCCCGTATTCAATCAATGCACAGCCGGGACTGAACGGTTGGGTCTGGAGCGGCAATGGTCGGATTACGTAAGGGTCAGAAGACGAGTTTCAGAACAGGTGTGTTGATTCGAAACAGCTTGTTCCTCTTTGAGCAAAGGTACATCTTCCCAAGCATATTGTCAAGCACTCTTAGCTCCGGACAATTTTCTTCCCCCTTAGAGAATCGGAGTAGGCGGTGTACTACTTGCCCTCAAGCAAAGCCAGGACTTCACCCACAACATAGTGTGAACCGGTGACAAGGAGCGGGGTT
>DAIPLH010000252.1:0-371 GCA_036769325.1 Bacteroidota bacterium | reverse complement strand
CAGTTCCGCCAAACCTGACAGGAACTGGATGTTTCAGCATGAGTTCGTACAGACGGCGTCCTGGCAGTGCCCGGGTGGTTGACGGCGTAACAAAGACGAACTGCGCGGCTATCTCTTCCAGGGAGGCGAGCATTGGTTCGACCGCCTTGTCACGCATTGCACCAAAAAGGACGACGTACTTTCTCCGCCCTTCATGACGAAGAGACTCCACCAGGGCTTTGATCCCATCCGGGTTATGAGCAACATCAAACATTATCGGGGTTCCCCGGAGAATGGTCCTCTCCCTGCGTCCGCGTAGTCCCGTATTGGCTGTCACCTTTGAGATGCCGCGCTCGAGATAGTGGAGTTTCAGTCTGCGCGGAAGGTTCGTT
>DAIPLH010000251.1:0-4983 GCA_036769325.1 Bacteroidota bacterium | reverse complement strand
GAAAGACTAAGAGAAGGATGGAAGGAATGATTCTCAGAGTATTCTCAGGACGGAGGATTCATGGCAATGGATGAGACGGCGATACAGTCAGGAATCGACTTTCAGCTTACCGATGGACAGCTTGCCGTACAACGACTGGTCAGAGAATTTGCTGAGAACGAAATGCGGCCGGTTGTCATGAAGTACGATGAATCGCAGGAATTCCCTCACGAGATCGTCGCCAAACTGGCGGGGCTTGGTTTTCTTGGAATTACGTGGCCCGAGGACCTGAACGGGGCGGGGCTGACCGACCTGGAAGCGATTGTTGTCATCGAGGAACTTGCGAAGGTTGATCCTTCCGTTGCCCTCACGGTGGCATCGCATAACAGCCTCTGTACCGGGCATATCATGCAGTTTGGAAGCGAAGCACAGAAGCGAAAGTATGTTCCTGATCTTGCCTCAGGGCGCAAACTGGGAGCTTGGGCCCTCACCGAACCCGGTTCAGGAAGCGATGCAGGTGGTATGCGGACATTTGCCTCTCAGGATGGCAAGGATTGGGTCATTAATGGCACCAAGACGTTTATTACCCAGGGTTCCGTTGGCTCAACCTATGTTGTGATGGCAATGACGGACCGTGAGAAAGGCAAGTCGAGCATCTCGGCCTTTATCGTTGAGAAGGGGATGAGCGGATTCAGCGTTGGCAAGAAAGAAAACAAGCTCGGGATGCGAAGCAGCGATACGGCGACGCTGATTTTCGAGAACGTCCGGGTCCCGGGCGAGAACCTCATTGGCAGCATTGGTGATGGATTCAGACAGGCGCTCGCCGTTCTCGATGGAGGAAGGATCGGGATTGCAGCCCTCTCCGTGGGTATCGCGCAGGGCGCCCTTGACGCAAGTCTCAAGTATGCGAAGGAGCGGATACAATTTGGGAAAGCCATCGGAGAGTACCAGGGCATCCAATGGAAGCTTGCGGACATGGCGAGCGAGACGTGTGCGGCGCGGTTGTTGACACAACGTGCGGCCTGGTTGAAAAGCACGGGGCAGCCGATAACACTGGCTGCTGCTCAGGCGAAGTATTTTGCAAGTGAAGCCGCTGTACGCGCCACCAATGAAGCGGTCCAGATCCATGGCGGGTACGGCTTTATCAAGGAATTCCCTGTGGAAAAATTCTATCGGGACGTGAAACTGATGACCATCGGCGAGGGAACATCCGAGGTCCAGAAAATGGTGATCGCGCGCCTTCTTCTCCACCAGTAAACCGGAGTCGTATGAAAGTCATCGGCACATCTGTTCCGGAGTCGGCTGCTTCTGCAAAGAACAGTGATCACCAGAAGGAACTCCTGAAGGAGGTCCGAAAGCAGGCCGCGGGTATCATGTTGGGCGGAGGGAAGGAAGCGCACGCAAAGCAACATAAGCGGGGGAAAATGAGCGCCCGTGAGCGGATTGAGAAGTTGATCGATCCGGGAAGTGCGTTCCTTGAGATCGGGCTGTTCACGGCATACGGGATGTATGCCGAATTCGGCGGTGCCCCGTCATCCGGAACGATCTTCGGCATCGGGCTTATTCACGGAAGAGAAGTTGTCGTCGTTGCGAACGATGCAACCGTTAAGGCGGGCGCATGGTTTCCGATTACGGCGAAAAAGAATCTCCGCGCCCAGGAGATCTCCATGGAGAACAAACTCCCGATTGTCTATCTCGTCGATTCAGCAGGCGTCTTTCTTCCGTTGCAAAGCGAAATCTTCCCCGATAAGGAGCACTTCGGACGCATCTTCAGGAATAACGCAGTCATGTCGTCTCTTGGGATTCCTCAGATTGCAGCCATCATGGGGCCCTGTGTCGCGGGCGGGGCTTACCTCCCGATCATGAGCGACGAGGCCATGATTGTTGATGGGACCGGCAGTGTTTTTCTGGCCGGTTCACACCTGGTCAAAGCTGCAATCGGCGAGGAGATAGGGAACGAAGAGCTCGGAGGGGCGACCGTCCATTGTGAGGTGAGCGGTGTGACCGATCATAAGGTGGCAAACGATGATGAATGCCTTAAGCGGATCCGGAGCATCATTGGGAAAATGGGTGTTGGTCCGACTGCGGGATTCAGCAGGGTCGATCCGGCTCCCCCCAGGTTCAAACCATCCGAGATTTACAGTATTCTGCCCGCCGACCGGAACAAGCCATATGACATGTATGAAATCCTTGCCCGAATCCTGGACGGCAGCCAGATGGATGAATACAAGGAGGGTTTTGGAAAAAGCATTATCACTGGCTATGCGAGGATCGATGGCTGGGCCGTTGGCATCGTCGCAAACCAGAGATCTGTTGTCAGAACCAGAAAAGGAGAGATGCAGGTCGGAGGCGTCATCTACAGCGACAGCGCCGACAAGGGTGCGCGTTTTATCCTGAACTGCAATCAAAAGCGGATCCCGCTGGTCTTTTTCCAGGACGTCACAGGATTCATGGTCGGCAGCCGTGCCGAGCACGGAGGGATCATCAAGGATGGGGCAAAGATGGTGAACGCAGTAGCAAACAGCGTCGTCCCGAAGTTTACATTCATCGTTGGAAACAGCTATGGAGCCGGGAACTATGCGATGTGCGGGAAGGCTTACGATCCTCGCCTGATATTCGCGTGGCCTACCGCTCAAATTGCCGTGATGGGTGGAAAACAGGCGAGTGAGACTCTTCTTGGAATCAAGTTGCAGGCAATGAGCAAAGGAGGGAAGGAGATCAGCAAGGAGGAGCAAGGCAAATTACTGCGGGAAATTCAGGAGCGCTACGAGAGAGAGACGAACCCCTATTTCGCGGCGTCACGGTTATGGGTGGATGGAATCATCGATCCGGTGGAGACCCGTTCGGTTGTGTCCATGGGGATTGCCATGGCCTCCCGCAACCCCGAGATCCCAAGATTTAATCCGGGCGTCATTCAAACCTGACCGCTGTGAATCGTGTCGCAAAAACCTGGTTGTGCATCCTCCTCCTCCTGCCAGCAACTGCCGACTGCCAGGTTCCTGTTCACATGATCCCCGATGAGAGTTTGCCTGACCGGGTGCTGAGTTTCTTTGCACCATTCATCCTCCCGAAAATTCTCCAGGATACTCACATCCTGAAAGAGTATATTCGGAGCGATGAGTTCTCCGCCATGCGGGCTCTCCATGGGGATTTGTTCGCAGTAGACTGTATCTTTCTTAAATCAATGGAGATAACCTGGTCGAACTACTATGAGGCATTGCTCATTGCATCCTTCTCTGTGATGGACCACCGCAATTTCGGAGTCGATCTGCCTGTGCTTGGTCCGTTGTTTTGGTTTCCTCTGTCATCGGAATTTCAGAACGAGTTCAACGACCGTGTCACCAACCTACCCGTGCGGCTCTACCCCGATTCGCCGGAGACAATCCATGGCGACCGGGACAAGTTGCAACATTTTTTCGGATCGGCGCTTGTTCAATTTGTCTCGGAGTCACGGGAGGGATCTGAGCGACTGGGTGACTTTGTGGAGTATGGAGAATCAACATTTATCGTGGGGGGCCGATTCGATGAACGCGATCGCCGGGCCAACCAGCAGGGAAGAACGTTTGGCCTGGCCCTTCTGAGAGGGAGCGCAGCACTGCCGTCAGACTTCCTCCTCCTTGTGGTTGCTTCGTCAGAACCTGCAAGGTTTTTCTGTGGTGAAAATGGTGAACAAGTACCGGAGGCAAGGTGAAGACAATTCTTGTGGTGGACGACGATAATGCAGTACGCGAGAGCCTGAAGCAGACACTCGAGTACCATCGCTACAAGGTTGTCGCTGTTCCGGATGGCCAATCGGCACTGGCGAAACAGAAGGAGGCGAAGTTTGATCTGGTCATGCTCGACATCAAAATGCCTGGTATGGACGGCATAACTGTCTTCCAAAAGATGAAAGAGACCCAACCAGGGATACCTGTGGTCATGATCTCCGCTCATGGCTCAATTGAAGCGGCGGTGGAATCGACGAAGCTGGGCGCCCTTGATTTCCTCCAAAAACCGCTTGATCAAGACGAAATGCTCTTTCGTGTTCAAAAGGCCCTGGAGAACAGGCAACTTGTTTCCGAATACGAACGGATGAAAGAGAAGGTCGAGGGTCAGGAAGCGATCCTCGGACAAAGTGCGAAGATCAAAGAGGTCATCGCGATTATCGACCAGGTTGCTCCGACCGACTCGGGAGTTCTGATTACCGGAGAGAACGGGGTTGGCAAGGAGCTCGTCGCGAAAGCCGTTCACCGGAAAAGCAAACGGAAGGCAAGTTCCCTTGTCGAAGTAAACTGTGCGGCCATCCCCAATGAACTGATTGAGTCAGAGTTGTTTGGGCATGAGAAAGGGTCGTTCACAGGCGCATCCGGGCAACGGATAGGGAAGTTCGAAGCGGCAGACGGAGGGACGCTTTTCCTGGATGAGATCGGGGATATGTCGTTGAATGCCCAGGCAAAGGTGTTGCGGGCATTGGAAGAAAGGAAAGTGGAGAGGGTTGGTGGCAACAAGCAGATCGAGGTGAATGTCCGCGTTATCGCAGCGACCAACAAGAATCTCGCCGAGGCCATCAAGCAGGGAAAATTCCGGGAGGACCTGTATCACCGGCTCAATGTGATCCCCATTCATGTACCCCCCCTCCGGGAGAGGCGGGACGATATCCCTCTTCTCATTCAATCATTTGCGGCGGAAGTTATCCAGAGAAACGGCATGCCGCCAAAGGAGTTTGCGGAGGATGCAATACGGAAATTGAAAGGCCTTGAATGGGGAGGGAATGTCCGGGAGTTACGGAACGTTGTTGAGCGGCTCGTCATCATGACTCCAGGTGCAGTCATTGATGCTGCGAGTGTGGACCGGCTTGGTGGAGGGACAGTGGGGGGTGAATTTGATGATATCCTGAGCCTTGGTGGCACGTTTCAGGAATTCAAGGACCGGGCCGAGGCCGCATACATCAAAAAGAAGCTTGAGGAATTTGGCTGGAATATCAGCAGGACCGCAGAGGCCCTGGATATCCAGCGAAGCCACCTG
>DAIPLH010000250.1:0-5011 GCA_036769325.1 Bacteroidota bacterium | reverse complement strand
TGGTTGAGAACAGGAAGAAAATCAACAGTCTTCGCGCACGTGTACGGTCAATGAACAAGGATTTCAAGGCCCTTGATGAGACGCTCAACAACCTCAAGAAGATGCTTGAGGAGCGTGAAATAACCATTGCAATGCTCGAGAGTAAAGTTGCCGGTCTGGAAGCAAACATTGTTGAAAAGACCCGTGAAATTGCCGTGCGGGATTCGATCATCGATTCACAGGTCCACCTCATCAATAAGGCATATTACATTGCAGGAACACGCGATGAGCTTGAAGAAAAAGGAATCATCAAGGACGAGGGTGGATTTTTAGGGATCGGGTCGACAACCGTTTTTGTCAACGGTGCTGATACTGATCTTTTTACTCCACTTGACGTCGCCAGTGAATCGGTGATCACCATCGATGGAGAGGTTGATGAACTGGTGCCGGAAAGAGATGTCACATATTATGCTCTTAACGCCGTCGGCGAAGAGGTTACCGATCTCAGCATCACTGATCCCGAGAGTTTCTGGCAGGAACGCTACCTTGTGATCATCACCGAATAGAGCTTCACACCGTGCCGGGGCCCCAAGGGGCTCCGGTCGCGGTTTCACTCCGGCTTTCTTGCCGTTTCTTCTCTAACCTTGTCTGCAAAAGTCTTCCAGCGAATACTGGTTGTCCGCACCGACCGGATCGGCGATGTCGTTCTCGCGACGCCTCTGCTTCGCGCCCTTCGCAAGACTTACCCCAAGGCACACATTGTTGCAATGGTCCGCCCATATGCCAGCGAGGTCCTTGCCCACAATCCGAATGTCGACGAGCTTATCCTGGACGACCCTGAAGGTGGACAAGCCGGTGTCAAAGGCTTTCTTTCCCAGGTCCGGGTCATCAGGAAGCATCGCTTTGATGCCGCGCTGATTCTGCTTCCCAAAAGCCGCCTGAGCTGGATGCTCTTCTTCGCAGGGATCCCTCTCAGAGTGAGTGTCGAAACACGACTAGATCATGTACTGACCCTTACAAAGGTGGTCACACGCCACAGGTACATTCCTCTGAGGCATGAGGCAGACTACTGCCTGGACCTTGGAAGGAAGATCGGGGCACGGGAAGACGGACTTGATGTCGAAGTCATTGTGACCCCGGAGGAAAAGGAAGCCGCAAGGCAGAAACTGCGCGGGCGTGGTGTTCTGCCGGGGGGGCACCTCGTGGGAGTTCACCCTGTGAGCGGAAGGTCAGCGCCTAACTGGAATATCAATCGCTACAGGGAATGCGTTGGCCAGATTCTTGAAAAACCCGGAACGCAGGTTGTCGTTACCGGGAGCAAAGCTGACGATGGAGTCCTGAAAAGCCTTGCGGCTGTTGACCCTCAGAGGGTATTTGATATTGTCGGGGGCAATCTTCGGGAGACGATAGCAATTCTTTCTCTTCTCGACGTTCTCGTCTCAGCCAGCACCGGTCCGATGCACCTTGCGGCCGGACTCAGAGTGCCAACAGTTTCGCTCTTTTGTCCGCTCCCGGCGTGCTCGCCGATCCTGTGGGGTCCTCTTGGCAATCGCTCCGAGGTCATCCTTCCGCATGCCTCGTTCTGTCAGCAGCAATGCCCGGGCGACCCGCATATCTGTGAGTTTGAAGGAGGAATTCTTCCCGTCAGTGTTTCGAAAGCAGTTGAACAAATCCTGGCCGCCTTCTAGGCTTGCCAGTCAAAAGAGATTTCGGTACCTTTTTCGAATCCAATAGTAACGTCGTCCAATTACCTTCCTCATCACTGCCAGTCTGCCAGGAAACCCATGCACGTCGCCGATCGGATGAAAACTCTCGGTACCGAAACTGCTTTTCTTGTTCTCGCCAAAGCGCGGGCCCTTGAGGCGAAAGGAAAGAATATTGTCCACCTTGAGATCGGGGAACCGGACTTTGATACTCCGGCGAATATCAAGGAAGCGGCGAAGCGCGGACTCGACACAGGCTTCACTCACTACGGACCTGCTCCCGGCCTGCCTGAGCTTCGGAAAACCATTGCGGAGTACAGCACAAAGCTTCTCGGGCAGCGCTTTTCGCCTGAACAGGTCGTGGTCACACCGGGTGCAAAACCAATCATGTTTTACACAATCCTCGCCTGTGTCAATCCGGGTGAGGAAGTGATCTATCCCAACCCGGGATTCCCGATCTATGAATCTGTCATCAATTTTGTCGGCGCCCGGCCGATCCCTCTTGTGCTTAAGGAGGAGAAGGGATTTCGCTTTGAAGTAGATGATCTCGAGAAACTGATCACGCCACGTACCCGGATGCTGATCATCAACACTCCACAGAATCCTACGGGCGGAATTCTGACCAAAGAAGACCTCCAAAGGATTGCAGAACTGGCTGTGAAGAATGACCTCATGGTCCTTTCTGACGAGATCTATAACCGTATCCTCTACGATGGATTTCAGCACACGAGCATTTCCACTTTTCCCGGAATGGCAGAAAGGACAATCATCCTTGATGGGTTTTCAAAGACCTATGCGATGACCGGATGGAGAATGGGCTGGGGAATCTTTCCGGAGCCCCTCGTTCCGGCAATTTCTCAGCTACAGATCAACTGCACATCCTGCACGTCGAGTTTCTCTCAAGTCGCGGGCATTGAAGCATTGACGGGTCCGCAGGGGGATGTCGAGAAAATGGTAATCGAATTCAAACGCCGCCGGGATGTGATTGTCGAAGGTTTGAATTCCATTCCCGGGTTCCGATGTCACAAGCCTCTCGGTGCTTTTTATGTGTTTCCCAATATCAAGGGGACCGGAAAGAAATCACAGGAACTTTCGGAATATCTTCTCAACGAAGCAGGAGTCGCATGCCTTTCAGGAACCGCATTTGGCACCTCGGGGGAAGGTTATCTTCGCTTCTCGTACGCAAATTCGGTCGAGAAAATCACAACAGCGTTGGAGAGAATCAGGAAAGCAGTGAGTTGAAGCGCTCCAGGCAGATTGCCCTCACGTTCCTCATGCTGTTTCTGCCTGTATGCACGTTTGCCGCTGATTCTCTTGTGACCTGGAAGGGCGAGCTCAGGGTCCGGGGGGAGGCGGACGGCCGTGATTTTCGCAGCGAAACCTCTCTCAACGGCTTTGCCTTGCTGAGAACCCGACTGGGGGCCGACATCAGGCCACTCAACGATATGCTCATCAGTGTTATCGTGCAGGATTCCCGTGTGTTTGGCCAGCGCCAGGTGACAGGTGCTGCCAACGCCTCTTCAAACTCAAAGAACATTGATCTCTACGAAGGCCTGCTCCGGCTTGACAATCTGGTCGCTGACAGACTTAGCCTTACCGTCGGCCGGATGGGACTTTCCTATGGAGCGGAGCGGCTTGCCGGCCGGCTCGACTGGAGCAATGTGGGAAGAGTGTTTGACGGCGCCCTGATTCGCTTTGAGCCGAAATCTCATATAGTCGACCTGTTTGTAACCGACGTTGTTGAGCTCTCATCTCCACCATCAACCGTGAACAGATCCACCGTGACCTCGATCGGAAGCGAGGGCTATCTGTTCTGGGGAGGGCACTATACGTTTGCAGGACTTCAAGGCCAGACATTGAACCTGTTTGGTTTTCAGGAGGTGAGTCACGGAGATACTGTAACTGGTGAAATTGACAGGGATCGATGGACCATAGGAGGAAGAGCAAACGGATCTCTCGCCGGGTTTTTCTACGAGGCTGAGGGAGGGTACCAGCTTGGAACCCAGCAAATGGCCGACATCTCTGCCTTCATGCTCGTTGGCGTTCTTGGTTATTCGTTTGAAGCAGTTCCGTTGAAACTTCTGGGTGGGCTTGAGTATCTTTCCGGTACCCCAGCCGGGGCGGCGGATGTGGAAACCTTCGAGCCGATGTTTCCCACCGGACACAAATTCTGGGGAAACATGGATTACTTTACCAGCATTCCGACGCAGACGTTCAACCGCGGTCTCCAGGATCTCTATGTTGGGCTGTCTCTGCAGCCGTCATCAATTGTTTTCATTTCCATTACGGGGCACGACTTCCGTCTTGCCGAGGAGTATGTCGGACGATTGGTTCTCGGGCAGGAGGTTGACCTGATTGGGAGGTATTCGTACAATCGATTTCTGACTTTTGAACTGGGCGGTGGGGTCTTCTTACCCGACGAAATTATGGAATTCGCCTTCGGAGGGTCAGATCCCGGGCTGTGGGGCTATCTGTCTGTTCACGCCAAATTCTGAAAGCGTATGGGCTTCTTTCCTTCTCGCCGGTCCGCGACGATTCTGGCGGTTCTTACCGGGTTGATGGCCGGACTTGGATATTTTACCTGGGGTTATGCTGAAGGAGGTTCTTACTTCAGTAATGACCCGGCTGCTTGCGCGAACTGTCATATCATGAGAGATTATCTGGACTCGTGGCAGAAGTCGAGCCACAAGAATGTTGCAACATGCAACGATTGCCACGTTCCGCATGACCTTCTCCCAAAGCTCATTGTGAAAGGGGAGAACGGGATCCGCCACTCCTGGAAGTTCACATTCCGGACCTACCCCGAACGACTTCAGATTACGCCGATGAATCTGGGCGCGCTGCAAGAGAATTGCGTCGGGTGCCACGGAGGATTTGTCGCGGAGATCATGATCAACACCCGGCACGAGACATTTCGGGATCGGAATTGTGTGCATTGCCACAATGGTGTGGGCCACGGCGCAAACTTCTAAGCGGGATCTTTAACGACCATGACGCAATGACCAACTTCGTCGATCTTAAATCCCCGCCCGACCGCCATTGAGCAACGAAGGCGGGCAGGCTTGTTCATCAATCAATATTCACTCAGAACAGCCGCTCTGTACAAAGCGAAGAGCCTTGTGAATAACGAATATCGAACAGGGAATATCGATTGAAGAAGTTGGTTTCGGAGCCTCTCCTTTCTTACTTCATGAACTTCAGAGCCACCGAATTGATGCAGTATCTCAAACCGGTCGGTTTTGGTCCATCGTCAAACACGTGACCGAGGTGAGCGTCACACCGGGCGCACATGACCTCGGTCCGCACCATACCAAACGCCGCGTCCTCCT
>DAIPLH010000013.1:15341-18469 GCA_036769325.1 Bacteroidota bacterium | reverse complement strand
GATCGGCCCCGTCAGCCTCGAAGAAATGGGTGTCAATATCCAGGACATGTTCGGCAGCATTCTTCCGAAGAAGATGAAGAAGCGCAAAGTCTCCGTCAGCGAGGCCCGGGTAATCCTGACCAATGAAGAAGCCCAGAAGTTGATTGACCACGAATCGGCAACAAAGGATGCCCTCCATCGCGTTGAGAACTCAGGGATTGTCTTCATTGATGAAATAGACAAGATTGCCGGAGGCAAGACGAGCGGCTCTCCCGATGTTTCGCGCGAGGGCGTACAGCGTGATCTGTTGCCTGTTGTGGAAGGGTCAAACGTTATGACCAAACACGGAATGGTCCGGACAGACCATATCCTGTTCATTGCATCAGGCGCGTTTCACATGTCCAAACCATCCGACCTCATTCCCGAACTTCAGGGACGGTTCCCGATCCGGGTTGAGCTGAACAGCCTGACGGAGGAAGACTTCGTCAATATCCTCACGAAACCCGAGAACGCTCTGATCAAGCAGTATATTGCCCTGATTGAGACGGAGGGAATCCAGATATCATTCACTGACGATGCGATCGGGGAAATTGCAAGGATTGCAGGCGAGGTGAATGAACAGGTTGAGAACATCGGTGCCCGACGGCTGCATACAATCATGACGGTGCTCCTCGAGGACATCCTGTTTGATGCACCTGACAGGATTGAAAAGAAGGACATCAGCGTGGACGCAACCCTTGTCAAGGAAAAACTTGCATCCATTGTTCGCAACCGCGATCTCAGCAGATATATTCTGTGAGTCCTCTGCAACCCCGATTACAACCGCAACGCGGCACTCACCGAGAACGATCCGTACGAGGTTGTTGAAGGCGCGACGATCCAGCCGATGTTGTCCGTTGCAAGGTCAATGGCCAACGGGCCCGCGTGAAGTCCCAGTCCGGCCGCCACAGCGGTTTCCTGAGCACCTCCAGTAGCAATGCCGGCTCTCAGGGGTAAGAAAGGGAGCATGATGTACTCTGCACCGAACGAGAATCGGGGATTTGTGGACGCCCCCGGCCCTTCATGCAGAGCCTGCACATAGTCGAACCCCAGCACCAACCCTCCGGGAAGATTCGTTTCCAGCGCAAGCCCAACCCGCACCTTGGTCGGAAGCCGCGTGGAAAACGGACCGACGTCTCTTCTGCTATCCCCTTTCACTGCATTGAGTATTGCCTTCTGCTGGTCCGGATCGAGCGGGTTGTCGATGACAAGCATCGTGTCGGAGTAGACCTCTTCCGTATTCGCGGTCCATAAAACCGAACCGACGTCCGTAAGACTCGTTCCAAGAGAAAGATCGCTTGTAAGACCTGCCGAGAGACCAAGGTCGAACCCGAACCCCTGTCCGGCCGGAACAGGAAAAACATCGAAGCCGGTTGCCTTGAGCGTCGAAGACTCTGCCGTGCGCGCAAGGAAATCAACATCCCCCGTCAGCACTCCGTACTCCGAGGTTTCGAGATGTGAATCGGAGTGAAGGATCTCGTAGAACGCATAACCGTGCACAAGCTTCACACCAGCTCCAACCGCAAGCCAGTCGAAGACCCCCACATCCGCAATCTTCGCCCCGAAGGAAAGCGTGTAGGCTCTGATCCATTCTGCGGAAAGGTCTGTGTCGTGGAAATCATAGACTGACCCGAGTGGATTTCCATACAGAACGAACTCAGCAAGGTCCTGCGGAAACTTCAGGCTCGCTCCGGCATAGTCGGTCACCGTGAAAGCTAGAACCCCTGTGTACGGGAGACGAACGCTGATCCCGAGCAATCTCGCACCAAAATCGGCAAACGATTCGCCAAAATCCTGGCCCTCGAAACGGCTCATGATCTGAGTCTTTTCGGCCTCTGCAAGGTAGCGGCCTTCAAATCCGGTCGGCGATTCCACGCCCGAGAAGAAATTCGTGTAGACATCGTAACTGAACACATCGCCACCTGCATGGAATCCGACAGGAGCAACGCCGATGGTCAGCCAATGCTCGTCGAGAGCCAGATTCGCCGGATTTAGACCAGCCGCCTCAAGCCCTTGAGAGACTGCTGCGTAGGTCTTTCCCATCCCGACGCCGCGAACATTTTGAGTTTCTCCGAGTGCGAGAAGGCTGCCTGGCAGAAGCAGGGTTCCAATTGCCAACCAGCAGGATACACCTGCACACACTCCCCCGGACCGACCCTGAATCACGGATCCACCCTTGCAACAAATGTCCCCCACGTCCGGATGAACAACGAGTCGGAAGAAAGGACGTGCGTCATTCTGACGTTCTCAGGAAATGTGATATCGATCGCGTATGTAAGAGATTTCCCCGTCTCAAAAACCGATGCAAGGCCGTCGTCGACATTGACGGTTGCACGGGCGGTGGTCGGAGCTCCGACTTTCCCTGTCTGATCGAGAGGGGCAGGGGCAAGACGGAGAAGTGAATCGAGCGCGGGAATCACCAGCAGGGTGACTCCATCCTGATCGAGAATACTGAGTGACAGGTCAAGTGCAGCCGGAGTGCCATTGACGGCTTCGACAAAAATCTGTGCCTGGGTGACCGTCTTGAAGAAGTCCCCCGTGAGACCTGAATCATTCTTCCCATCGCCGGTTGTGTCGCCCATGATCACATTGTTCTCGTACCGGATACTCATCCTTGAGAGGTCCAGCGTATCGAGTACTTCCGGAGGTAGCGACGCAATGTCACTCACGAGGTCACGAATCGAGTGTGATGTCTTTGCAAGAGCAGCGCTCACCTGCACGTCCCACGTGGGCATCACGGGTTCGCCTGGAAACTCGATACACCCGATGGACGAGAGCCCCGCAATCAGACAGAGTCCTGTGAACCTGCAGATGTTGGTCATGTTCCTCTGAGTTGAACTGGATAGTAACAACGGGCAGAAACCCCGTATTGCACCGGGCAATAAGAGGCAACGGATGTGCCAACGGGATTGGTTCGAAAGCAGGGCGAAATGCGGGATTTTGACTGAACGGGAAAAGGGCTGAAACTCAGTAACTTAGAGGAGTTGCTTCAGGGAGGTAGTGAAAAAGAGGTTCCAGCGCTTTGAGGGGCAACACGGGATGAAAGAGGTAGAAATCTACCGAAAAGGAACCTCGAGGGAGGGCCATTTTTCCTTACGGGCAGAGAGCGG
>DAIPLH010000013.1:6338-15331 GCA_036769325.1 Bacteroidota bacterium | reverse complement strand
TACGACCTAATGAATCTTCTCATCCTTCACAAACTGTTGCAGACCAAAACCGGTCGATGGGTCTCCCTGGATCTTGATCTCACCGAATTTCTGCTCGAATTTTTTGATATTGTCTTCCATCGCACGCAGCAGCAGTTTTGCATGTTGCGCGGTCATAATCACTCTTGCGTAGACTTTGGCCTTTGGTACTCCGGGAAGCACGCGGGTAAAATCAATCACAAATTCCGCAGGTGAATGGGTGATGATGGCGAGGTTTGAGTAGATTCCTTCCGCTTCTTTTTCCCCCAGCTCAACGCTGAGTTGCTGTCCTGCGGGTGGTTTGTCGGTCATGATTGCTCCTTACAATTCAGCCCCATCCGGTTCAGGTTTTTTTCCTTTTTCCGGCGGGGCTGTTGTTCTTCGTCCATCCTGCCTATTTCGTCAGGCGATCATATTCCTTGAACGCGGCTTCCGATTCCTTGACCATGGCAAGGTACGTGTATGCTTTGGCGAGCGATTCCCAGAATTGTGCATCGTCCGGCTTCAGCTCTGTACTCTTCTTCAGATACGGGATTGCTTCCTTGAACTTTTCTTTATAGGCAACGTCCGGCTGGGCGTTCTTCTTCCCTTTTTGCTGCTCGAGCTTCTTGTCGGCCTCCTGCTTGATGGCAACACCCCAATTGAGATATGCTGCTCCGCAATTGTAGCAATAATTCGGATTCTCGGGGTTCAATTCAACGGCCTTTGAGAACTGCAGAACGCTTTCTTCATACTTCTGTTGCTTCAGCAGATAGACGCCAAACGCGTAGCGGAAATTGGGATTATCGGGATTCCTCTGCACCGCCTCGCTGGTCAACTGCATCGCCCGCTCCTCCTGATTGGATCTTTCAAGAGCCAGAATAAGATTGTTGATATCCTCGGCTCGATCCGGATTCAGATGGAATGATTTCTCCAGAAGATCGGCTGCCTTGGCATACTCGGTAACGGCCGCCGGATTGTTCCCTGCCTGCTCATAGCTGACAGCCTTGTCAAGATGGATGCTGCTCAGAATGCTCATTGCTTCCGCGTAGTCGGGCTTCTTGTCAAGCGCCGCCTGAGCATACACTGCAGACTGGTCCTTGTCGCCTTTGTTGTAATACACCAGTGAAAGAGCGAAGTACGTTTGCAAACTGTCGGGGTTGATCGCAAGTGCTGTCTTGAGCTTCGAACCTGCTGTATCATAGAGCGCGGGTTCGGTCTGTGCTTTCTCGAAATCCTGGGTTGCAGAATTATACAGGTTGTTCCAGACTGCACTCCTGTTGACGGTAATCTCTTTCTCGTGCGTGTTCCCGATTGAAAGTGCCTTCGTATATGCTTCGTTCATTCCCAGATAATTCTTTCTCTCCAGACGCACCTGGCCCAGCAGGAACCATGCCTCTTCGTCCTGTGGGTTCTTCTCGACCGCCCTCACGAGACTCTCTTCTGCCTTGTCATATTGATTTTGCTTGATCGCAAGTTTTGCGGTCGTCATTTCTGCCGAACCGCACTGGAACGCCGTGACGGAAAAATAGATCGCCACGAGGCAGAGAACCCCCGCGGGAAGAGACCTCTTCATGTCGAACTCCTTTAGGTTTGAGGTAGGGTGCGAAAAAAGATAGAGAAAGGGCCTATGAGATGCAACGGGAAAAACCAGGCTTAGTCGGGTCTGAAGCACCAAATCTCAAGCACCAAATCACAAACAAGACTAAAGGAGAAGAACCGAAAACGCCATATCATGGCTTTTGGACATTTCGCGATTGGGTCATTGTGTATCGTTGGAGCTTGTGATTTGAGATTTGTGATTTATCTTCCATATATTCGATGTGAGTTGACAATTAAAGGGAGATATGAGCGAAGACTATTCTGATGTGAACCCAATGCCGACCGGTCCGGTACAATCGACCTGGAAGGTCTATGCGACCCACCTGCTGCTGTTTGGATTGACGTTTCTCACGACGACGCTCGCAGGTGTTCAATGGCTGAACAACAATCCGCTTGAGTTGAGGAATTTTCCGATGGGTCTGACCTATTCGATCCTCATTCTCCTGATGCTCGGGTCTCATGAATTCGGGCATTACTTCGCGGCAAGGATTCACCGTGTTGCAACGACACTCCCTTTTTTCATCCCCTTCCCCTCGTTTCTCCCGTTGGTTGTCCCGTTTGGGACCATGGGCGCGGTTATCAGAGTCCGCTCCGCGATCCCTTCCCGCAAGGTGCTCTTCGACATCGGGGCAGCCGGGCCGATTGCAGGATTCGTCGTCAGCTTGCTAATCCTGGTCATTGGGTTTATCACCCTTCCTCCACGTGAGTATCTTTACATGATTCACCCTGAGTATGCACAGATGGCAGTTGTACCTGAGGGCGGAATCAGGTTTGGCGAAACAATTCTTTTCACGGCCCTCGCGGAGATCTTTGCCCCGGCAGGTTCGTTTCTTCCTCCGATGAACGAGGTATACCACTATCCCTTCCTCTGCGTTGGCTGGTTTGGCCTGTTCGTGACATCAATGAACATGATCCCCATCGGACAGCTTGATGGCGGGCATATCTCGTTTGCGATGTTCGGAATCAGGTATCACGCAATCGGACAGGCATCTCTGGTCATTCTGGTGATTCTCGGCCTCCTGGGTTTCTTGCCTGCGATCGGTATCGATTTTCCGTATGGTTGGACAGGTTGGCTCTTCTGGGCCGTAATCCTGATCTTCTTCATACGTGGAAAGAACCTGGGGCGGGCACCTGTGCTTGACGAGACCCCACTGGATCCAACACGCCAGATGATCGGCTGGTTGTGCTACGCAATGCTCCTGAGCTCTTTCTCGCTCGCACCTTTCACCGTCTCTTCAGCGGATGTGCTATTCTAAGAATGCTGGCAGCTTCCCGCGTTGTGTGCGATTCGAAGCAACCGGTGCAGGCGGCCCCACTAACCGATTCCAGCCCTAAGAAGGAGGTACGCATGTATCGGCCTTTTCCCTCAATCCTCTACCCTCTCTTTTCTATCCTCTTCTTTCTCACCCTCTCCCCCGGATGCAATAAACCTGCAGCCAATCACGACATCATGATTGCTGCTGCGAAGGAATTGGATTCAAGATGGGTAGAGACATTCAACCGTGGGGATGTTGATGGACTGATGGATGTCTATTGGAACAATCCGGCGTTGCTGGTTTATCCGTCTGATGCGATGGAGCTTCTGGGATGGGAACAGGTCAGGAATTCCTACTCGAGAACGATGTCCAACATGAAACAAGCCACGGCAACACTGAGCGACACACGATACACCGTTGCCGGTGACGTGGTGATCTGTTACGGGAAATGGACAATCGTCGTTCCGACAGAGGAAGGACCCATTTTCGAAATTCATGGACGATACAGTGACGTCAAAGCTGAACGGGACGGAAAGTGGGTAATTGTCATGGAACATGGATCCGTGCCGATGCCTCCGCCGCCGGACGCGGAAATAACGATGTGAAACACGAACACAGATTTACACTGAAAAGGAACACAGTAGACACTGATTGTGGGACACAGTCAGAAGCTGATAAGGAACACGGATTTACACTGATAAAGGGACACAGATAGACACTGATGATTTCAGGACTGACTTCTGCGTATATCAGTTCTCCTCTGTGTAATCTGTGTTCAAATTCAATCCAGCAATGAAACAAACCGGCGAAGAACTTGATTCGCTCGTAAGGGCAACGTTACCCAGGCTCGAGGCAATTGCTGAAGCGGAGAGCCTGGCGACCCGGGGTCCGGGAACCTGGACGCGGAAGCAGATCCTCGGCCACCTGATCGATTCGGGACTCAACAATGTTCATCGTTTCGTCAGGGCACAAGCAGAGGCCTCGTTTGCCTTCCCGGGTTACGAACAACAGGATTGGGTGGATCGCGGCGGTTACCAGGATCGCTCCTGGGCATCCCTTGTGCAATTCTGGGGACATCTGAATTTCCATATTGCGCAGGTCATCATTCGGATTCCACCTTCAGCAGCTGCTGTCCCGTGTGTCATTGGTACAGGCGACCCTGTAACACTCGCCTTCATCATCGAAGACTATGTCCGGCATCTCCGCCACCACCTGGATCAGGTCCTCGATCCGGAAGGATCGAAGGGGAAGGCACATGTGCGGTGGTAGCAACTCAGCATTACACCTCACGTTGTTGATTGTGGATTGACAATTGCCGATGGTCAATAATGGTCAATCGACAATCGACAACCATGAAGATACAACCAGGAACGGGACAAGAATGAAATTTATCATGCTCTTCTCTTCGCTGCCGTTTCTGACTTCATTTCTTCAGCCTCAGTTTGAAGTCAACAATCTTGCCTGGCTTGCCGGATGCTGGGAAGGCACCTATAGCAACGGGCGAATTGTCTCTGAACAGTGGATGAAGCCTCTCGGGAATGTCATGATGGGAATGTCGCGAACGGTCAGCAACGGAAAGACAGTGGCCTTTGAGAATGTGCGGCTGGAGCAATCAGAGGACGGAGCCATCTCGTACATCGCCAATCCATCCGGACAGGAAGAAGCAGCATTCCGGCTCGTGGAGCTTGACGGCACAAGAGCAGTTTTTGAGAATCCCGGGCACGACTATCCCCAGAGAATCATCTACGAACTCGTGTCGCCCGACTCGCTCTCGGCAAGGATTGAAGGGACAATTGATGGGAAGATAAAGGGATCGGGGTTTCCGTATCGGCGGGTGAAGTGCGATTGACCACAACTTCTCAGGTCTCAATTCTCTGTTCGCTCTTCGCAATTCACTCAGAACTACGCCTTGTACAGAGCGAAGAGCTATGCTTTTTGAACCGCCAAGGTGCCATGACGCCAAGTGGATAGCCTACTTCTTGAATTTTATTTTTTCAGCTCTTGATTGTCAAGCACGAGCTCAATGGGTACAGCACCTGAGGGTAGACTTTCGTGAAGTCCATTTAGGACCGCGGGTAATCTTTTTGGCGGCTTGGCGCCATGGCGGTTTTCTTGTCCTGTTTTACCAAACAAACGGAGTCCTGATGAGTGACTTCCCAAAAACTGATCTCAACGCCGTCCGCCGCCTGGCGAACAGAGGCTACTACGACAAGGCAACCATTTATCCGATCGTGGATGAGGCGCTGATCTGCCACGTTGGATTTGTCCAGGATCTGCAGCCCTTCGTGATCCCGATGATCCATGCGCGGTTGGATGACACGGTGTTCCTTCATGGGGCAGTGGCGAACCGCATGCTCACCCACATCGCTGAGGGGAATCCTCTCTGCATTTCGATAACGCTCCTGGATGGCATCGTGTTCGCCAGATCCGTCTTCCACCACTCCATGAACTATCGATCAGTTGCGTTATTCGGGAAGGGATCAGTCATCGGCAAAGATGACGAGAAACTACGCGCGCTTGAGGTCATCAGCGATCATGTTGCACGGGGGAGGTGGCAGGAGGCCCGATTGCCCAACCAGAGGGAAATGGATACGACGACGGTTATCTCGGTTCAGATCGAGAGTGCTTCCGCCAAGATCCGCACGGGGCCACCGAACGACAACCCTGAGGACTACGCCTTGCCGGTCTGGGCCGGCGTCCTCCCGTTTCACCTGGAACCGCTCCCACCGGTGAAAGACCCGAAGCTCCCGGATGGAACAACGATTCCCGACTATATCACGTCATATAGGCGACCTTGAAAGAACTGTCTCATGATCAGGCTGCTTGTCCTCCTTCCCCTCTTTTGTGTCGACACCTGCTTTCCACAAGTCTCCTTGCTCAGTGAGAGGATTCATGCACTCACGTCGGTGTACAGGTCGATAACCGGTGTGGCAATGATCGGTCCTGATTCGCGGGATACTCTGTTGTTGAACAACCATCACCACTTTCCGATGCAGAGTGTGTATAAGTTCCATCTTGCCCTCGCGGTTCTGGATCGGGTCGATCGGGGAGAACTCTCTCTGGACCAGATGATTCATATCAGACAGGAAGAGTTGATGGTTGAAACATGGAGCCCGATGCGTGATGACCACAACGTCGGGGATTTTGAACTGTCGGTCCGCGAACTTCTCCGTTATACAGTCTCCCAGAGTGACAACAATGGCTGCGACGTCCTCTTCCGGCTCGTAGGAGGACCGAAGTCTGTCGACGCTTACATCCACGGCCTTGGAATCACCGATATCGCTATAGCCGCCACAGAAGAGGAGATGCAAAGTGCCGACAGCGTTCAATACACAAACTGGAGCACGCCTCTCTCCGCCGCATTCGTCCTGCAGAAACTGAGGTATCGCGAAATTCTCTCGGAGGCCGGCAACAACGTCCTCTGGGACATGATGGTGCAAACATCAACCGGGCCGAAAAGATTAAAGGGCCTCCTCCCTGCTGAAGCCGTGGTTGCACATAAGACCGGCACATCGGGAACCAATGAGAAAGGGATCAGCGCTGCAACGAACGACATGGGGATCGTCGAAATGCCTGACGGAAAGGAATTTACCCTGGTGGTTTTTGTGACTGATTCCCAGGAGGATCATGAAGCAAACGAGAAGATCATCGCCGATATTGCGAGGGTAGCCTGGGACTATTTCCTGGAAGATGTCACTAAGGATCCTGCACGATAGACCTCTCACATCTCAAATCTCACATCACTAATCGCAACTCACTCAGAACTTCCGCTTTGTACAGAGCGAAGAGCTATACTTTTTGAACCGCCAAGACGCCAAGGGGATAGCTGATTTCATATTTCTTAAATTCCCGCTTGACCATCGTTGAACGGTAACAGTCGGGCAGGATTATTCATCAACCAAATCTTCTTTGCGTGCTTTGCGAACGACTTTGCGCTCTTTGCGTTTAAAACCCTCAGAATAGCGGTCTTGTCTAAAGCCAAGAGCCAGCGAGACTATCGAAGAGCGAAATGCGACGTGCGAATTGCGATGTTGTCTACTCACTAACGAACGGGGCTAGCCAGTTGACCGAAAAGGCATTTCAAGACTATTATCCGGACACACTCGCCCATTGCCGCGGTTGCGGCCGGTTGAATGCGGGTGGACACAAGATCAGGAGTTTCTGGGACGACGATGAATCCGTGTGCAGATTCACACCTGCAGATCATGACACTTCCATCCCTGGTTATGTCTACGGCGGTCTCCTGGCTTCACTGATCGATTGCCACGGTACAGGCACATCTGCAGCGGCGGCATATCGGGCGGAGAATCGTGAGATGGACACGCTGCCTGCACTGCGCTTCCTCACAGCCTCTTTGCATATAGACTATTTGAAACCTACTCCCCTCGGGACGATGCTCGAAGTCCGTGGAACAGTAAGAGAGATCAGCGGACGTAAGGTTGTCGTTGATGAATGGATTACGGCAAACGGAGTGATCACCGTTCGTGGACAGGTTGTCTGTGTGCAGGTGCCGGAGAAATTGCTTGACGAGTTGTCGGCGCGCTAAGCCGGCAATCAGAGTTGGTAATGCGACACAGGCCCGTCGATCCCTGTGGACCATTCCGGATGTTGTTTGGACTACTGACTATCGACTATTGACTGTATAGACTGAACAGTCGTATATTCAGCAATGATTCGATGGATCACTGCCCGCGCTCTTTTTCCTGTTGCGACGTTTCTTATTGTTCTGGTCGCCGTCACACTGGTGTGGTGTGGCGATGCTGAATGCTGGACGGGTGAAAGCGAAGACGAATGTACCTCGCTGCTTTGTTCGCTCCTTTCACGCGATGATCCCGGTTCCGGGGATCAGGGCTGCGCAAGCTCACCCGATTGCACCTGCACCTGTCATCTTTCAATCATTCCCGTGACTTCCACAGTCGTTGATTATCATCCTCCTGTCTCCAATGGCGCTACAGATGTCGTAACCTCCGTTCCTCCCCCTCCAATCCAACCGATCTATCATCCGCCGATAGAAGCGTAGCGCTTCCTGTTTTTCTTTTCTGTGGTTCGACAGTTCGCATTGTGCGACTTTGTCGGGCCACCACACATGTTCCCGGTTATTTTATACACACAGACCAGTGAGGTTCGTCTTGATAAACCGTCCACACATGGCCGGACTGGCTCTCGTTTTCATCCAGGGCGTTGCGCTTTCACAGCCGGCCGGATTTCTTTCCGTGAAGGATGCGGTTGCTGCGGCGCTCGAGAAAAACCCCAGACTTCTCGCCGCAAAGCATGAGGTTGACGCAACCGATGCGAGAATTCTCCAGGCGGGGAGAATCGCCAATCCTGTCATCAATTTTGTTTGGGATGAGGTACCGACAGATTTCAGCCTTGGAGACGCGGAAGAACGAGACATTGGAATAACTCAGGAAATCGAATTTCCGACGCGGCGTTCTGCACGGATCGACGTCGCGACACATGACCTTTCTCTCTCCGAACTCCGCCTGGAGAGGTTCAAGACTCTGATTATTGCGGAGACAAAGAAGGCCTACTACGAGACACGGTTCAGCCAGGAGATCGTTGACGGGCTCAAGGAGCAACTCCTTCTTCTGCAGGATATTGAGCAGCACCTGAGCGATCGCTATCGGGCGGGCGCAGGTAGCTACCTCGATGTCCTCCGCACAAAGGTGGAAGTTGCCCGCCTGAGGAACGATCTGGCCGAGGCGGGAAGGAAGGCCCGGACGCGGTGGACAGAATTGAGCCTTCTCATCGCCAACGAGGCAGACAACGTTCCTGTCCTGACCGACACGCTGATCCACGATCCCGTCGCAATCAATGGCGACTCTCTCACCCTCGTTCTCCTGGAAAACAGCTCCATGCTGAAAATTGCGCGCGAGGTTGCTCTACGCCAGGCTGCGGCTGTGAGTCTCGCGAAGGCGAGTTATCTCCCTGATTTTTCCCTGGGCGTCTCACACCAGTGGAGGTCCGGCGAGCCACCATACGATGCTAACCAGTTCACCGGAACAACATCGAACTCGATAGGGTTCGAGCTTGGTATTTCCGTCCCTCTCTGGTTCTGGCAGGAACCGAAGGGACTCGTCCAGGAAGCTGAGGCATTGGAATCAATCGCCGGCCTCGACAGCGCCACCCCCGAAAATC
>DAIPLH010000013.1:0-6328 GCA_036769325.1 Bacteroidota bacterium | reverse complement strand
GTCCGGGCAGCAGTTGCCAATGCCGTCGCGGCGGTCGTCGTAGCCCGCGAACAACTCAAGGTGTTTGATGAGTTACTGCTTGAAGATACAAAGGACGTTGTCGCTACAAGCTTCGATAGTTATCGGAACAATCAGATCGATCTTCTCAACCTGCTGGATGTGTACAGAACCGCCCGCGACACACGTCTCGAGTATGCGAGAGCTCTGATGAGCCATTCAGTTGCCCTTGCCGAACTCGAGGCAGCCGGTGAGCTACCATTTGAAGGAAAATCAGAATGATGGAGAAATCAATGAAGCAATGGATGACAACCCAGCTTGCTGTCGCCGGAGTAACCCTGCTGTCCTTGTCACCCGGCTGCAACCAGGATCACCCCGATGAAGAAATCGAGCACCATGAAGAGCATGGAGGCTCAGAGGAAATCGTTGTGCGGCTCGACAGACACAAAGTCTTCCACGCGGGAATCAGGCTCGAGTCTGTTGCGAAGCGGTCGATCCCTGTCCCTCTTACATTGCCCGCAAAGGTGAACTTCAATGAAAAACGACTGGCCCACGTCACAGCCCGTGTGGGCGGCCGAGTCGAAAAGGTGAACGCGTTTACAAACGACAAGGTTCGGGGTGGTGATACCCTGCTGCAGCTCTCCAGCCAGGAGTTTCTCGCGATGCAGTTCGAATTCCTGCAGGCTCTGCAACGGTGGTCCTCGTCGCAAAAAGAGAGTGCGGAGAAACAAGCCCATGCACGTTCTCTCTATGAATCTGCGCGGGCCAAACTGATCGCAGTTGGTCTGGATGAAGAGGATCTCAACAAGCTTGAGGCAACACAGGCCTCGTCAAATTACTACAACGTGCAGGCGCCATTCGATGGGATTGTCCTCTTGAGCAGCATCAAGACCGGCGAACAGGTAGAGATCGGTACCGACCTCTTCGAACTGGCGGATCTGCGAACGCTCTGGGTGTTAGCCGATGTTTACGAAAAGGATCTCCGCTACATCAATGCAGGAATGAAAGCAGTCGTGGAGGTGGATGCATATCCGGATCTCTGGAATGGAACCGTGTCCAGCGTTTATGGCGTCGTAGACGAAAAGACCCGCACGGTGAAAGCCCGCATTGAGGTGGATAACTCAAACGGAAAGCTCAAACCGGGCATGTTTTGCACTGTCAAAATTCACACTGAACTGGGAAAGGAAACGATCAAGGTTCCTGCCAGTGCATTGCTGGGGGAAACGGAAAAACATTTCGTCTTTGTAGCGATCAACGACACAACGTTCGAAAAGCGTGACGTTCTCACCGGGGCGGAGACGCGGGATTTTGCCGAGATCCTTGATGGGCTGCTCGAAGAGGAGAAGATCGTTGTCAAGGGCGGATTTTTTCTGAAGTCCGAACTTGCGAAGGAAACATTCGGCGAGGAACACTAACAGGGAGCGAAGAAGCCTTGCTTGAAGGACAAATTGAACCGCGAATCCACGCGAATTACCGTCAATCACATTCGCGTCAATGCGCGGTTGCTATTTGGGTTTTTCAACAACCTGAACAGGAGCACGAATGATTTCCCGAATCATAGAATTTTCCCTGCGCCAACGATTGCTCGTAATCGCCATGACGATTCTGATCGCTGTCCTTGGCGTCTCTTCCATGAACAACATCCCCATTGACGCCCTCCCGGATGTCACCAATATCCAGGTGCAGATCCTTGCACAGGCGCCCGGGCTCGCTCCGGTGGAGGTGGAAAGATTTGTCAGTTCTCCCATAGAAATTTCGATGAGCGGCCTTCCCCACCTCACCGAGGTTCGATCAATCTCAAAGTATGGACTTGCGGTGGTCACGGTGGTTTTTGAGGATGGGGTCGACATCTACTTCGCGCGCCAGCTGGTGCTGGAGCGCCTTCAAAAAGCACGCTCATCACTCCCCCCTTCCGTTCCGGAACCTGAGATGGGCCCCATTACAACCGGGATGGGTGAGATTTACCAATACTTCCTCGAGAGCGATAGTCTGGACTTAATGGACTTACGTACGGTCCAGGACTGGATCATCAAGCCGCAGCTTCGGACGGTTCCGGGAGTCACCGAAGTGAATAGCTTCGGCGGTCTCGTCAAGCAATATCATGTTCTTGTGGATCCACAGAAGCTCCTGAGCTATGACCTGAGTCTCTCAGAAGTTTTTGAGGCGGTTGAAAACAACAACTCCGTGGCAGGAGGCGGCTTTCTTGAACACGCGTCGGAGCAATATATTATCCGCGGAATCGGCCTCGTTCAGACCGAACACGATCTCGAAAACATCGTTGTCAGAGCCGAGCAAGGGTCACCGATCTACCTCAGGAATGTTGCGCGTATCACGGTGGGATCGGAGGTCCGTCAGGGCGCTGTGGTCATGCAGGGACGGGGCGAAGTAAGCGCTGCCATTGTCATGATGCTGAAGGGAGAGAACAGCCAGAAGGTTATTCAGCGCGTCAAAGAAAAAGTGGAAGAGATTAACAAGACCCTTCCCCGGCACGTAAAAATTCATCCGTATTATGATCAAACGGATCTCATCAGCAGCACGATCTCAACCGTACGCACAAACCTGCTCGAGGGTGGTCTCCTGGTACTTGCGGTCCTTTTGATTTTTCTTGGCGACCTGCGGGCCGGCCTGATCGTTGCTGTTACCATTCCTCTCTCGATGCTCTTCGCGTTCATCGGAATGGAGTGGTTGGGCCTCGCCGCCAATCTGATGAGTCTTGGCGCTATTGACTTTGGAATGATCGTTGATGGCTCCGTCGTGATGGTGGAGAACTCGGTCCGCCGGCTGACTCACAGGAACACGGACCGAACCATCTCACAAGTGATCGAGGAAGCGGCAGTCGAGATCGGAAGACCGATTCTCTTCGGTATCCTCATTATTATTGCGGTTTATCTCCCCATCCTCACACTCCAGGGGATTGAAGGGAAGATGTTCAGACCAATGGCCCTGACGGTGGGATTTGCACTGGTAGGGTCTCTCCTTTTTACGCTGACAATCATCCCCGTCCTGAGTTCTTTCTTTCTCAGGGAAAACAAGTCGCACAGCGAGCCACGCATCATCCGGTGGTTGCGCGGGCTTTACACTCCACTTCTTCGCAAGGCTATCGCGAACAAGAGCACTACCTTCTCCTGTGCGGGCTTACTATTTCTTGGGTCCATTGCGCTCCTGCCTTCCCTCGGCACCGAATTCATTCCTGAGCTGGATGAGGGATCGATCCTGGTCCAGCCAATACGCATGCCGAGCGTTTCTCTCACCGAATCGATTGCCATGGAGAAACAGGTACAGCAAATCCTCATGCAGTTCCCCGAAGTGGAATTCGTGGTCGGCCGCCTCGGGCGGCCTGATATCGCAACAGATCCAATGGGGATCAACCTGAGCGATGTCTACGTAACGCTCAAACCGAAGGAAGAATGGAAAACAGCCGGTACAAAGGAAGAATTGATTGAGAAAATGGTGGAGGAACTTGAGCACGTCCCCGGAGTCAACTACAACATCACGCAACCAATCGCCATGCGCGTGGATGAGCTGGTCTCAGGTGTCAAATCAGATGTTGCCGTCAAAATCTTTGGCGAGGATATGGAGGTTCTCAAGCACAGCGCGAACGAAATCGCTGAGATCATTCGATCGGTCCCTGGAGCAGAGGATGTTTCCGTTGAACAGATTTCCGGCCAGACATATCTGAATCTTTATATCGACAGGGACGCCATCGCGCGCTATGGCCTCAACGTCTCTGATGTACAGCTTGTCATTGAAGTTGCGATCGGAGGAAAAGTCGCAACAGAGGTTTTTGATGGAGAGAAACGCTTCAATGTGCTGGTGCGCTACCCTGAAGACAAGCGCGGGGACATTGAGGCAATCGGGAATTCCCTCGTCAATCTCCCATCCGGTGGGACAATCCCATTGAGTCAGGTGGCGAGGGTTGTGGCAGAAGAAGGACCTGTGCAGGTGAGCCGTGAGTTCGGTCAGCGGCGGATTGTCGTGGAATGCAACGTCCGGGGAACCGACGTCGGCACTTTCGTGGCAGAAGCACAACAGAAGATCGAACGAAGTGTGTCCCTCCCGCCCGGGTATTCCATCACATGGGGAGGACAATTTGAGAATCAGCAAAGCGCGACGCGCCGCTTGATGGTGGTGTTCCCGCTTTCAATTTTCATCATCTTCGTCCTTCTCTTCACGACATTCGGAAACCTTCGCCATTCACTCCTCATCCTTCTCAATCTCCCCTTTGCGCTGAGCGGCGGCATTATTGCTTTGTTTGTCCGGGATCTTACTTTGAGCGTTTCAGCGTCCATCGGTTTCATAGCACTCTTCGGGGTCGCTGTCCTGAACGGAATTGTCCTTATCTCTTATTGCAACCAGCTTCTCAGGGAAGGCCATGAACTCACCATAGCGGTGGTGAAGGGAGCATCGGACCGGCTTCGCCCCGTCCTGATGACAGCACTGGTTGCCAGTTTCGGCTTTATCCCGATGGCGCTGTCGCAAGGAACCGGCGCCGAGGTTCAGCGCCCACTAGCCACGGTCGTCATTGGCGGATTGATTTCCTCCACTCTCCTGACGCTCTTCGTTCTCCCCGCACTCTATGCATGGATTGAAGGAAGGAGAAAAATAATGGATGAAAACCACGGTGATTCTGTGACAACCCATTGACAGGATGGTAGGGTCTTCCTATATTTTTTTCCATCTCTCTCACGGCTTGGATCGTCGATCCATGAATTTCTCAAACTCCAAATCACTCTTCCCATCTATGCTCTTCTCGACGGACGCATGATCAATACCGGAATCCGTTTCGTATTGAGAGAATCTGAAAGTCACCAGGAATTCAGTAACCTTTGACAGCAAGGAGCCACCAGATGAAACTCGCAATTTCGGCAGTCTTTGTCCTTCTTGTCGCCGCTTTTTTGTCCCAGGGATCAAACGCAGGAAAAATCCATCCCGGGAATGAGATGAAAAGGGTGACCGGTATCGGCGGGATCTTTTTCAAGTCGGATAATCCTGCTCTGATGAGAGAATGGTATGGAAAGCATCTCGGTCTTCAGATCAACGAGTACGGGTCCTTGTTCGAGTGGAGAAGCACAGACAATCCTGATGCCAAAGGGTATACACAGTGGAGTCCGTTCTCGAAGAAGACGAAGTACTTCCAGCCGTCGGTGAAAGAATTCATGATCAACTACAGGGTGGAGAATCTTGAAGCCCTGCTCCCAATGCTCAAAGGAGAAGGAGTGGATGTCCTCGATACGATCATGACGTATGACTACGGCAAGTTCGCGCATATAATGGATCCCGAAGGGAACAAGATCGAGCTCTGGGAGCCGGAGCCTGGCGACACCACGTTCAGCCGGCTGTACGAGGGGAAAACTACCCATTGAAACGACTTCATCGTCTTTGCTATTGTTTCCTGCCCTAATGGCGGACGCTCCGAAACGCGAAAGATGATTCCTCTCAAGTAAGGCAACGATCGAATGATTTCCTGCCATGTGAAATGGGTCATTCCGGCTTTTGCCTTTCCACTTCTCACTCTCCTCCAGAGCTGTGGCAACGAGAGCACTCGCGTCATGCCAAAGGCAAGGGGATTGACAGATAGGGTGTTTGAACGAACAGAGCGCAGACTTGAAAGAGGCAAATACCTGGCTGAAGGAATTCTTCAGTGCCTCGTCTGTCATTCCGAGAGGAACTGGGAACTCCCCGGTGCTCCTCCTGTACCTGGAAAGGAAGGAGGAGGCCAGGTTTTTTATGATGACAGTCTCTTTTTCCTCGCCTCATCAAACATCACATCGGATATGAAGACGGGTGCCGGTACATGGACCGACGATATGCTGGCAAGGGCAATCCGCGAAGGAGTCGGTCACGATGGACGCGCCTTGCATCCGCAAATGTGGTACTCTTCGTTCAGAGCTCTCTCCGAGGAAGATCTTGCGTCTGTTGTCGTCTATGTCCGATCACTTCCTCCTGTGAAGAAATCTTTTCCACCGCGAAGGCTGCCGGCTCGACGGCTTGAAGATATCGCGTCTGACCCGGAACCCCTGACTGAACCTGTTCCGGAACCAGACCTGTCGACATCAGTCAGCCGGGGCGCCTACCTGATGGGGCTGGCCGACTGTTCGGGATGTCACACGGCGTGGGAAGCGCCGTATATCCCGGGAATCTACGGGGGCGGAAATCTGGTCGACAGGAGGAAGACGGACGGTTCCGTAGAAGAGGTTTTCAGTTCCAATATTACCCTTGACCCGTCCGGTATCTCCTACTACGACGATTCACTGTTCATAGAGGTCATGCGAACCGGCCGTGTTCGCGCTCGGGAAATCAACGCCATCATGCCGTGGATTGCCTTCCGCAG
>DAIPLH010000249.1:0-5069 GCA_036769325.1 Bacteroidota bacterium | reverse complement strand
CAAGACGTGTGACGGCCGCGTTGCGTCGTTGGAGCGACTTGTTAGGTTTGCACACCTACATCAATACTTGTTCCCTTTCTGAAGATCTGAGAGTCCCAGCAATCCATGCGGCAACCCATAACCAATGCCCTCCGGGCCGCCATGCAGAAAATTAAGACGAGACGTCCCTTTGGCATGACCCAGTAGGGTTCCATCTTCGTACTTAGTGAGTGTTACCTCGACTCTCTCATCCGCCGAGATTGTTTGAAACATACCCAAGAAGTATGTGCCGGATACCTCAACCTGAAATGGAGTTTCCCCCTCGAGATACACAATCCCGGATTGATTCTGCCCATCGTAGGCGACATAGGCACCGGCAAAATGAATATCTGAAGTACCTTCGACCTTGGACTCGACCAGAATCGAGTATGTTGGTCCGTTTGACCCGGATCCTGCTGAGATCGGCTCGACTGAGAGAGTGCCGAATAGCGCGATCAAAGAGAGAACGAGAAGATGTTTCATGCGACCTCCTTGTATGTTGTGTGATGAACCCGTGAATTCAAGGTATCACTAAAGCGCAAACCTAACAATGCGTAGACTGTTCAGGGTAGCCCCCCAATTGTCTCGTCCTGCAGTGCAACACCCGAAGCATCACCCTGATATCCTCATTTCTCATTACCTTTTCCCCTGCCGCGAATCACAGGCGGTTTATCTTGGTCAGCTAGAACTGAAGCAGATAGAATCCTCCAACGATTCGCATCCACCAGACGAGAGATCTCATAGGTTATTCCTTTCGACATTCTTTCCGGGGATCGAGGACCCCCCGAGGATTTCTATTCGTCTACCCATAGCGCCGCCTTACCTCCGCAACCGAACCGATGATAAGCTTTTCGAGCGTCGACCTATCAAGATCGGCAAGCTGCCTGAAGTACAGGCAAACCTTGCCCATCCTGTGCTTGCCAAGCCTGGACAACAAGGATCTTTGCACCTCTCCTTTAACCACCACGTAGACCACCAGTTCTCGGCCACGAATGGCAAAGCCTGCCAAAGGGGCTTCCCCGGTTCGTCCGCTCTCGTAGGTGTACCGGTAGGAGCCATAACCGACGATGCCGGGTCCCCACATTCTTGGTGAGTGCCGGGTGATTTTCCTGAACAGAACCATCAGCTCCCGGCAATCGGTGCTTTGCTGCGCGTTGGCTCTTGAGGCGATGTAGTCCTCGACGCTAGAGTCGGTAGGCTTGGTCTTGTTTTCGGCCATTAGAGATAGTCCGTGATTGCCGGTCCCTGGTTTCAGAAGTGCCTGTAGACACAATGCGGTCCGAAGTTCGCAAGCTCAATGGTGCCGTCATATACTGCTCCCAGGCGCTTTGCCAATTGTATGGACGGCGTATTGGTGGGATCGATGTAGCTGACCAGCGATTCTGCGTTGAGTGTGTTCCGAGCAAACTCTATCGAGCGCTGGCAAGCCTCGATCGCATAGCCTTTTCCTTGATGCTCTTTTACGAGCCAGTATCCAAGTTCCAGCTCAGGCCAGCCGGGTGACTGCCACAAACCAACGCAACCCACGAACTGGTTGGTTGCTTTTTCATCTACGGCCCAGTAGTCGAATCCCTTGAGCACCCAATGGCCAACGTGCAGCGCCATGTGACGCCATGCGTGCTCCGGATCTTTTTTGCCTCCTACATACCTGGCATTTGCCTCGTCTGAATAATACAAGGCAAAAGGTCCGTAATCCTCCGGTCTCCACTGGCGTAACCTCAATCGCGATGTCTCAATCTGTGCCATCGTTGATCCTTGTCGCATACTGGCGGGGAGCGGCTTGTTAGGCGGTTTCAGTAATGATGATTGACTTCATCGCTGCCAATTGTTGACCGAACGAGAATTAGGGTACAATCAAATTGCCACGGCCTATTAATAGACAATGTCAATTCATCTCCCCGGATGAAAAAATTGCTCACACCGTTCCACATCCAGTCTTCACTCTTCACCCTTATCTGATATTTACCGTGAACCGTTGAAGAATTCCAAGTGCCGCGAGACGTCGTCTGAGTTGTTTGCAGCAACCAAGAGTAGTCAGAACCGAAGACGATCCGACATTGATAATCGACGCTGCTTGCGTGATCAAGACAGCGTCCAGTTCCAACCCAAGTACCAAAGAGTAGACTATCAGATAGTTGAGTTGTTCCGCTCTCATTTGAAGGTAGAACGTCGTCCCGATGGTCCTCTCCGGTTTCGCGCACACTTTCCTTCAAGATGGTGTAGCCGCACCCAGCAAGAAGCAAGAGAAGACAAATCAATGTGATGTGCTGATGTTTCATTTGACCAAAGCAATCACCCCTGATATCGTCATTTCTCATCACCTTTTCCCCCTGCCCCGAATCACGGGCGGTTTATCCTGGTCGGCATAAGAACTGCCACTGGTTAGCTGGCAGGCATCATCGATCGGAAGTTTCTGTCCACTGTCTGTATCCATTATCTTGAGAAGGTGGACGAACAAACTGCTTGGCGGCAATCAGAGAACCAGCCTCCATGGGCAGACTATTCGTTGAGAATTCATTATGAAACAAGAAAAGCATTGGGTGCCCGGACTCGTTGAGCAAAAGCCTGCCCAAGGCGCTGACCGTTCGATTATGATTCTGGCCAACCTTTCTGTTTTTGCTACCGTATGTGTGAACGGTTCGGACCACCTTTCGAGTTTTTCTTTCGAGTGTGAGTTCGATTACCTCGTCTCCATGCATGGCATTCATGAACGCTTCGTTATCCATTCCGGAGAGACCACTGGTGTTGTCATATATCACGAGAATCGTATGTAGCTTACCTCCTGATAGGCTCTTGAGTTGCGTCTTCGCCTTGTCGAACTTGTTCCTGATGCGCGTTTGAATGTCAGAAATGACCGCTGGGGATTCCTCATCTTCGCCGGAGGCAATCAGCTTGATTTCGTGTTCACTCCTCTCGATCTGTTTGACTTCAACAATTGTCTCTGCATCCGCCAACCAGATTCTGTAGTCAGCAGTTTGTTGGCCACTCACTCTGAGAATCGGCTCAAAACGGATTTGCCGACTATTGCATAGCTGCTCAAAAAGTTTCTCGGACAGCGTCATGGTTTTCATCCCTGCTTGCCAGCTAACGGAAGGGATGATGCACGACGGCGGGAAACACCGTCAGGTCCATCCTGTTGTTAAGTGACATCGGCGCTGGCCCGGAGCTTGGTAATAGACTGGCACCTACTGCGGCACCCGCGCGCATCTCTTGGCTCGCGAGCCGTTCGTGATCGTTGATTCAAGGACCACTGCAAAATACGGGTGGCTTCGCGATACTCCGAATCGCGTTTTTCGACAAAGAGGATGCGAGCGCCATTCTGATACATACGCTTCGCTAGGGATGGAGCGAGAGATTCTAGGAAGGGCCCGTGTTCGTCGAAAAGGCGAAAGCTTTGGAACGTGACCTCGACTCCGTGGTTCCCGGGACTTCGTCTTCTCTTGGGATTGATGCCTACCCAGTTGATCCTCCGATCGATACCGAAACTTGTCGGTTCTTGGCCAATGCCGCCAACGCCGATCACGGCATCATAAGCGTAATCTCGAACGCGCCCCATGCAATTGTAGACACCAAAACGGCCATGTTGGTCCGGATCCCCTACGTGGGTTCGCTTGTAGACTAGGATGCGCATATTGCGTCGGCCCGCGCTACCTAACAAATTTTAGACTGTTCATCGTAACGCGTCAACTGTCTCGTCTCATGATGACACGCGAAGCATCATCCTTGATCTCCTCATTTCCCATCACCTCTTTCCCTGCGACTCCTCGTCCCGTCGCGTTCCTAGAGCCTCAGGTCGAGCTTTTCGAAAAGATCCGTCGAACGACATGGCCTTTCCACATCCATAGTCCTACCAAGACAAGGACCGGAAGGAAAACAAACCGGACAGCGGGCGCGTAATTTGGGATTTCCTCGAACGGACTATAGACATAACCGATGATCGGAATGCCAAGGATGATGTGAGTCCAGCGAAAGATCGAGCGTCTGGGTGGGTTCAGTCATGATTATGGCACTCCATTGGTCTTTGTCCGGGGGATCGCCGCCTCCCGTTGTTATGCCGTCCGTAATTGGAAGCACGTTTGAGCGGCAGTCCTTACTTCGACGGGACGGTGGATGGCGCAATTTGCTGTGGAGTCTCTCCCGTTCGCTGAAGCTCAGCCGCTCGGCCTCCCTTCTTCTCAATCAGTGGATCGGCGTGACGATGCAGGAGTTTCCACACACCGTCTTCCCTTCGAAAGATTTGCGTGACTCGCAAAGCACGCGGAGCGGGTGTCTCCTGATCGACCATACGCACTTCTTCCTGGTGCTCTATGGCCACGGTAAACGCCAAATCGCCACTGACGCCGGTGCTGAGGTATTCGAAGGTTTCCGTGGCTCCGGTTTCTTTGAAGTGAGACGACGCCCAATCGCATCGCTCGCCCACTTCGTTCCAACCTTTTTCATGCCCACCAAACGCACCGAGCATTGTGGCATCGTCGCGGTGCGAGGCATTCTGCTTCCACAGAGTTGGATCACCGTTGATGAAACGAAACTGCGCCGCTTCCCATTGAGGCAAGAACGCTTGCAGGCTTGCGTCGCCAGCGGCGATTGTAGGAACCTGCGTTTCTCGTGTACAGCCGGACAATGCAGAAACAAAAAGGGCAAGCAAAGGTATTGCCTTCATGACGGATCTCCTTAACGATACATCCCACAGCGAATCGGCATAACAATGTTTAGGTTGTTCAGTGTAGCCACTCACTGATCCCGCCACGACCAAATATTGTCCTGCTCTGCATACTCTGCATATGTAGGATGAGCACGAAGAAGCTGTCGTACCTTGAGCCTCGGGGTACCGGGAACAGATGTGGATACCGGCGGGAATTCGCGGAAAAGATAGGAAGATGGATTCCGGAAGTCAACGGAGGGGCCGGGGTAAGAAAAATGAGTAATGACTATCGGTTAACTGTTAGTGATTAGCCGATTAATCGTTAACCACTAGCTGTTCACGGAGGAGGAGCGGGATGCCAAGCGTCCCCGCTCACGATCGCGCGTCTGGTCTGCTACTTTCCGAAGAC
>DAIPLH010000012.1:0-18583 GCA_036769325.1 Bacteroidota bacterium | reverse complement strand
AGCAAGCGGAATTGAGGCGCGTGTTGTGGACTTCAATGAAACTGACAGGGCGGCGAAATCTCTTCAGGAGCGCCTCGGTGACAGATACCTGATTTCAACGTGGTATGACCTTCACAGGGACCTGTACGCGGTCATGAAAATTGAACGATGGGGAGCATACGTGATCCTTTGCCTCATCATCGGGGTTGCGATGTTCAACGTGCTGGGTTCTCTCACAATGAGTGTCCTCACGAAGCGGAGGGACATTGGTGCTTTGCGCGCGATGGGGGCCACGAGGTCCGGAATCAGGCGGATCTTTCTCCTGGAGGGGGTTCTCGTCGGCGCGATCGGGACGGTCATCGGCACTCTCCTGGGTCTCGTCGTTTGCTTTCTCCAGACCACATATCACCTCATTCCTCTCGACCCGGCGGTTTACATCATCCCGGCCATCCCTGTCGACGTCGAATGGAATGATGTGATTTCGATTTTCCTGACGTCGGTCGTCTTCAATGCCATCGCCTCGATTATCCCGGCGAACAGAGCGGCAAGCCTCGTCGTCGTTGATGCGGTGCGATGGGAGTAGTGAAATGACAAAGCGTAAACAGCGAGAGAGTGTTATTCTTGTTGAGAATGTGGAAAAATCGTTCCCGGTCGGTTCGGATGACGGGAAGAGCCAGGGAATTCTTGAAGTGCTCCGGGGCGTCACACTGGAAATTTTCAAGGGAGAGACCATTGCCATCGTTGGTGCATCGGGAGCAGGGAAGAGCACCCTGTTGCATATCCTCGGAACACTTGATCGACCGACATCCGGCAAGGTAAGTTATCAGGGGAAAGATGTGTTCAATCTCGATGATGAGGGGCTCTCACTCTTTCGCAATGCAAACATCGGATTTGTGTTCCAGTTTCATCACCTGCTGCCGGAATTCTCGGCTGTGGAGAATGTCGCTTTGCCCGCATTGATTGGCGGGGTCGGGTTGCCGGAAGCCCTGAGTCGGGCAGAAGTGGTGTTGGCATCAGTCGGTCTTTCAACCCGGATCAACCACAAACCACCTCAGATGTCAGGCGGTGAACAGCAACGTGTGGCTGTTGCCAGGGCGCTCATCAACTCCCCAAAGGTCGTGCTTGCGGACGAGCCAACAGGTAATCTTGACACCCTGAATGCGGGCGCAATTCATGACCTGATTGCGAGGCTTTGCGAAGAACAGGATCAAACCTTTGTTATCGTTACTCACAATGAACAACTGGCCAGGCAGGCGGATCGTGTGGTCAGGATAGTTGATGGGCTGGTGGGGCTGTAGGATGGGCGAAAGAATTGATATTTTCTTCTTGACAATGAATTGGAATTCCCTAACTTTACCGTCGACCTTTTACGACAGTTTCTCCCCTGACTGTTGTAAGCTCATGGTCAAGCCCGGCGTTCCCCCCAACGCTGGGCTTTTGATTTAGGGGCTGAAAGGAAAGACCTGCATGGCTAAAGCAATAAGACGTGAGTCTGCACGACGACGAAGGGTTTCGGATCAGGGCTCGCTTCCTCTGGGGAAAGAGAATCTCGTGGTCATTGGAATTGGACTCGTCATCATCGCAGCCGGATATCTCGCCCTGTTGGAGGGGAGTGTGGAAGGGTTTCTGCCCCTTGTCCTTGCTCCTATTCTCCTCGTGCTGGGATATTGCGTGGTGATTCCACTCGGGATTCTGTACAAGAGAAAAAAGGGAAAGAAGGAGCAGGCAAAAAAGGAAGAGCAATCCTGAAACGAAATGGATCGTCAGAGGAGTTAAGAAACTATCGTAAAGATTCAAAGAACTCCGATTATCTTTTTCAGATTTTCCGGGAAGACAAACCCCTTTCTTGCAGTTCCAAACGGAGTTCGTTATATTTTCCTCGCCTGTTCGTTTTAACATGCCGCAAAGCAGGGGAGAAGAGCCAGTAGGATCGAGTGAGTGTCCCGTGTGGGTCTTGGTGCGTTTGGTTTTTCAGTCGGGCGTGAACGGGCGTGTAGCTCAGTGGTAGAGCATCTGCCTTTTAAGCAGAGGGTCGTAGGTTCGATCCCTACCACGCTCACAAGACCATTGGAATCAGGGGGAATGCAGGGAGGATACACGTCGCCATTGCATTTTCCCGGGAATTGTCAAATGCGGAAGTGGCGAAATTGGCAGACGCACCATCTTGAGGGGGTGGCGCCCACAAGGCATGCGGGTTCAAGTCCCGCCTTCCGCACAGTTATCATGGAATCCTGACCTCTGCTCATTTCCATCTACAGCAGCTCTCACTCCTCCGCGGTCAATTACGACGAACACACCCCTTTCGGGGATTGCAATCTGACAAACGAATTTCTTTCACTCTAGATTTTTAGGAGGACGCATGCAACCCTGGCAAGACAAGAGTCTTGAGGCAACAAGACAGGAATACAAGAAGTTTGCACTCGAGGAACTGGCCGGAGAAGGAGATTACTGGAGGCAGCGCGACAGGGATCGCGAGTTCTCTCCCGAACGATGGCTCAAGTGCTGCAAGAAGGGCGTGCTTGGCCTTTCGATGAAAAAGGAGTATGGAGGTCAGGGCATGCCCTATGGACATACCATCGCCGCCATCGAAGGAATGGCAGAAGGATGTCATGACACGGGGTTCTTCTTTGCGATGAGTTCACAGATCAGTGGAATCCAGCTGGCCCTTCAAACAAGCGGGACCGAAGAGCTCAAGAAGAAATGGCTTCCCGATCTGATTTCGGGTAAACACTTCGCGTGCCTCGGGTTTACAGAAGACTCTGCCGGAAGCGATGTGTTTTCGACGCAGACTGCTGCAAAGCCGGCCGAGGGTGGTTATGTCCTCAATGGTCAAAAATCATTTACGACCAACTCTCTTGACTCAACCTGCTCTCTTGTTTTTGCAAGAACGGCAGACAACAAAACACCCTTTGACTTCACCGCGTTTATGGTTGACATGAGCTGGAAGGGGGTTTCGCACGGACAACCCTTCGAGAAAGCCACGCTGCGTACCTGCTCCATGGGAAGAGTAAATTTCGACAATGTCTTTGTTCCGCAGGACCATATCATCGGAAGCGTCGGATCGGGCCTCAATGTCCTGAAGTATTCCATCGGTTGGGAGAGGGTCATGCTGATGGGTATCATCCTCGGTCCGATGGCGAGGGTCCTGGAACAAACAATTGACAGGGTAAAATCCCGGGAGCAGTTTGGGAAACCCATCGGGAAGTATCAACAAATGTCATCCAAGATCGCCGAGATGATCATGCGGCAGCGGGTCTCGCGGACCATGGTGTATGACCTTTGCGGACAGCTCACCGCGGCAAACGGGGCCATCGGCAATTTCCTCCAGGATGTCGCGATAACAAAGCTGTATGTCACTGAAAACTGGATTCAGTTCATGCTTGACGCAACCCAGATCTGGGCAGGCCGGGGAGTCTGTCACGACTGGTCAATCCAGCAGGACATGAGGGACTCGCTGTCAGGGACAATCTGGGCAGGAACCTCGGAAACACTGCGAAATACCATAGCAAAGATGGTTGGCGTCGGGTAGGAGGTCGGATTGATGCGGATCACGAAATGAGGGTTCTGAAAGGTATCGGGAATAAAGGCGATTTGTGGAATAAAGGGCTGGTGAAGGCTTGACTTTCTTCTCTGCGTGGCCTATATTCAGGAAGCGAAAAACCATGTTTACGAAATCCCTTCTCACTACGTTCTTCCTTGCGACGGCGATCCAGTCGGCGCTAGCCCTTGATCCCTTGAAAGAGGGAAGCCTGTCAGCAGAAAGCGACGGGACAACGATCATTATTCGTTGGGCATCACTCGACGAAACGAACGTCGCGTACTTCGAGGTCGAACGAAAGGCGGGGCTCTCAACGCAATTCTTCCTGCTCGGCGGGGTTCCCCCGCGTGGCAACAATTCCTCTTACGAATATGTTGACGACACTGCATTCCGGATGGGGGCAGAATCGATCTATGGGTATAGAGTAAAAGCTGTCTACACTGATGGATCGTTCGTGTATTCCGAAGAAATCACTGTCGTCCACGCGGTGAGCAGTGTCAGAAGGACCTGGGGCAGCATCAAGGCAATGTTCCGGTAAGTGATTCAGGTTTTCCATCCTGTTCTTGAAGCGATGCCCGGCGTATCGCTTTTTTTGTTTTGGGATGTGACAGCGTGAACTTCACAGGGAGACTCATCCTCGCATCACAATCCCCAAGAAGAATCCGGCTGCTGAAACAGATGGGCCTGGAACCGGAGGTCATACCGAGCTCGATTGAAGAGGTCTTCGATCCTTCCATTACTCCAGATCAGAACGCCAGGATGCTTGCGCTGGCCAATGCTGAAGATGTTGGCCATTCCGTCAAGAGTGGAATCATCGTTGGTGCCGATACCATCGTGGTTTTGGACAACAAGCCACTGGGCAAACCCGTTGACCGGGAGGATGCGGTAAACATGCTCAGGCTTCTTAGCGGGAAGGAGCATACGGTGATTACGGCATTCGCACTGCTTGATCTTCCCGCTGGCAGGAAACGATGCGAATCGGTGCAGACAATTGTTTCATTCAGAAACCTTCCGGATGAAGAGATTGAGAGTTACGTTTCCACCGGCTCGCCGATGGACAAGGCAGGTGCCTACGGAATTCAGGATGACTATGGATCCGTTTTTGTCACGCGCATCGAGGGCTGTTTCTACAACGTGGTTGGCCTTCCGGTTTCAAAGTTCTATACCACCCTGCAGGAATTTGTTGCGGGAAATTCTGTGATCTGAGAGGACCCACCGTGGAAAAAAGAATTCGTGTGCTTGTTGCGAAGGTTGGACTCGATGGCCATGATCGGGGAGCGAAGGTGGTTGCCGCGGCTCTCCGCGATGCCGGTATGGAGGTGATTTACAGCGGACTGAGAAAGACACCTGACATGATCGTCGATGCAGCAATCCAGGAGGATGTCGATGCGATTGGCATCAGCATCCTTAGTGGGGCCCACATGACAATTTTTCCCCGGATGCTTGCACTGATGAAGGAGAAGGGGCTTTCCCATGTCCTGCTCTTCGGAGGCGGGATCATCCCGGAAAAGGATATTGCAGAGCTTAAGCGTGCCGGCGTTGGTGAGCTCTTCACGCCGGGAGCATCAACTCAGGTCATCGTAGAATATATCAGAAGCCATCAAGCGCAACCGCAGGCCTGATTCAAAATCGTTCCGTGAGCGTCGCCATTTCATGGCAATGCCACGTTGCTTTGTAAGATACTGGTCATGGAAGTTTCATGCTATCGTCATCAACTCCATCTTCCTCGTTTCCGTTTTCCCCTTCTGCAACGGTCTCCACAATGCTGATCCCTTCATCTGAAAATGGGAAGAGTCCGTCAGGCGAGAAGATCCTGTGGAAATCCTGCGGAGTAAAAAACGGACGGAACTTCTCTGAAAGTTCATCCAGGCGTCTCTGATAATAATGGATGTTCTCGTCCGGGAAGTTTGGATCCCATTCAGCGATGGCCCTGGCGTTATCAAAACCTCGCGGATTTGGATCGTTTCCTCCGATGTAGTATCCGACACGATCTCCCCGCTTGAACCGTCGATCCATTCGTAATGCCACTTCGTAAGCAGCGCTGCGGGCACGCTTTCCGGAGTCCACGGCGGCCTGGTAATCAGCCGGTGTCTCACTCATCGACTCGATCCTTGCGAAATCCTTGACCTGCATCTTGCGGTCGATGATCCTGTTCCGTGTCTCGAGGTAGATCCGGTGTACCTCGGCAATGTCTGCATTCAAGAGCGCTACGATGCATTGTCTGACGTACGCGCGGCCAAAGAGCTCCAGGTTTCGCGAAGTCAACGACGAGCCCTTGATATGAAAACTTCCGTCATAGCCGAGCAACGCGTAGTTTTTTTTCTTGTAGCTAAGCATTCTCTGGTAGCGTCCATCCAAAGCAACCAGAATGCCCTCGGGCATTTGCGAGGAAACGTTCTGGACAAGCTCCTTTTCTTCCTTATCCGTTCGAATGGACGCGGGGGGTACGAAAAAGATTCCATCAGTATCCACCTCGATGACCTTACAGCCCGCCTGTTGAAAGAGTGAAATCATCTTTCTGAGAAGGCGCTGACCCTCGGTTGTGACGAGATCCGCTTTGGCAGAATCGTTAAACAGTCCGCGTGTATATCCGAGGTATCCGTAAAATGAGTTGATGAGAATCTTGAGGGACGTCTGGATCGCATCCAGGCGGGATCGCTCCACAGGATGCTTCTCCTCTTTCATATGCTTCTTGGATCGCAGGCGAAGCGTGGTCAGTTCCTTAAGGAGAACGGAAAAAATGCCAAGGGTATCGCTCTCCGGAGCGATTCCTTCACGGATCATAATGGATGGGTAGAGCGACTCAATGTCGGCATGGACGATGGGTCCGAGTACACCGGCAAAGAAGATATCGGTATACCCTCCGGTGGTCTGAATTCCACCTCCGGCGCGGGGGATGGATTGGCGCGTCCTGAGGTATTCCCGAAGCAGGAGATTCTCAATCTTGGCGCTCGACCCTGTCCGGAGCGTTGTGGAATAGGTCATCGGAAGCATCTGCGCCTGGTAAAAGTAGGTCCCCGAAAGGTGGTTGCTGAGGGCCCTTGTCTCACGGACATCATCCAGGGCGTATGCCTTCAAAGGCTCGCGGTCGTGGTCCCAGTGCCACGCAATCCGGTCAGCCTGAATGTATGTTCTGTCTGAGCTGGCGAAACCGAAGAATTGTGCAGCATATTTCAGTCCATGGCGCTCCATCACATGTTTTGACTGGTCGTACGCCCGGACGAGCACGTACGTGTCGATAACACTTCGGCCTGCAACTTCAGTAATAGGGCCGGGAGCATTGGCGGAGGAACCTCTCTTCCTGGAGAATAGTGACGCAGGAGTCGTTCCGTCCCTTCCAATTCCAAAGGTCACTCCGTTGAGCTCACAGCGCGTCAGGATATATGGAAGGTCAAACTCGTAGATGTTGTGTCCCTCAATGACGTCAGGATCGCGGGTTCTGATGATGCGGGTCAATTCATTGAGCATCTCGCGTTCGTCCATTTCTGTTCCATCCAGCAACTGTTCCCAGCCCGTGTTGTCGGACAAAGAGATCAGGATTATTCTGTCTCCTGACCGACTTGCACGGCTGAATGACCCCGGAAACGAAGTATAGGTTTCAATGTCAAGTTGAAGTCTCTTCAACTGATCAAAGGTCATCCCTTTGAACATCGTACGGCCGGATTGAAGCAGGTATTGAGTCAAGGGATCGGAGAGGAGGAAAAGGGAATCGAGAGCCGTATAGCTCTCAATCTTTGTCAGCGACTTCTGGTCGTGTGAATCAAGTAAGTGCCGGACTGCTTCCCACAGCGCAGGCCATGTCTCGAAGGCGCAAACGTATCTGAAATGACCATTCCCTTCAAGTTCTTTCAGCCAATAACGGGAACCAAAGCTCTTGACGTCTGTTGGGTCGGACAGAAAGAAAAACGGGAAGAAGGATTCATCGCGATGAATCAGGTTCCCTTCATCACGAAGGTAGAGCCTGACTGATTGATCCCCCTTTTGATGAAGCCCGACAATCCGTTCTTCCGGGGTATGTCCATACAGAAGCGGGTTCATCGGCGAATCTGAGGGGACCGAACAACAATCCTCATTCGGTTGAGGGGGTTGAGCGGAGAGGGTGGGATTCGAACCCACGTGACGCTTTGGGCGTCAACACGCTTTCCAGGCGTGCCAGTTCAGCCACTCCTGCACCTCTCCAGTTCTAACGTACAGATCGTTTTGTTTTAGGAAACTTCGAATCAAGCCAGGCCCGTCCTATGCCACTCTTCAGGTGTAACTCTCGCTTCCGGGCCTCTGGAACCGTGTCACATCGTTCAACATGAACCACAACCCAGGGCCGACCTCCACTAGTGAAGCGCGATCCTCCTGCATTGTGTTCCCTTGTTCGTTTGTCCAAATCAAGTGTTGAACCTACATACCTTTTCTGGAGAGACTGACTCCACAGAACGTAAACAATTGCCATGAGTCTTTTGGCGAGAGTTCGTTTGTGGAATGAAAGGCGTGCCAGTTCTCCGCCTCTAATGCTCAACCTTGTGGCGGATGCGCCTTCGGCGCAAGCCACTCCTGCACCTCTCCGGTTCTAACGCACAGATTGTTTTGTGTAAGGGAATTTTGAATCAAGCCATGCCCTTCCGGCGCTGCTCTTCAGGTGCAACTCTCGCTTTCGGGTTTCCTGTTGAGCGAACGGCGTGCCAGTTCTCCGCCTCTAATGCTCGACCTTGTGGCGGATGCGCCTTCGGCGCAAGCCACTCCTGTACCTCTCCAGTTCTAACGTATAGATCGTTTTGTTTTACGAAACTTCGAATCAAGCCAGGCTCGTCCTATGCCACTCTTCAGATGCAACTCTCGCTTACGGGCTTCCGAAATCGTACCACATTCTTCAACATGCACCAGAATCCAGGGGCGACCGCCCCTGGTGAACATGATCTTCTCGCGTTGTGTTCCTTCACGAGACTCAGGTTGGTTGTTGACCCTACGTATCTCTTTCGGAGAGACTGAGAATAAACGCATGCCATAGATGTTCAACCCCTATGGGGTTGTGGTCTTGACTTGCCATGTTGGTTCTAGAAGCGTTCGACCCCTACGGGGTCGACATGAAGCGAATTGCCGTTCCCCCAAGCGTGTCCGTAAATCCCGCCATTCGGAATCAAACCTCGGGCAGAGCCGAAGGGGGTATTACTTTCTTCCGCCTAAAATCAATAGCAGGGGCCGGAAAATATACGAGAAAGTGCCAGGAAAATCAATTTCATCGGTTGAAGCGTAGTAGTAGGATTTGGATCTTGCCGCCCCCAAGGGCGCGAAGGAATGCAATACGTATAAAAAGCTTGTCCTTGAAAAAACCTTAGCGACTTTGTGCATTCTTCAAACTTGATCGCCGCCGTTTGGAGAACACTATGCTATCTTATATAAGGAGAAAGTCCTGGCGCGGGAGGGAATCGGGATGCGGGTTGTGGAAAAGAATCGATCAAGCTTATCTGGTCAAAGCCCTTACCCGAATTGATCTTGTGCAGACTTCCATGTTCTCCAGGATGAAGGCTCGAAGAACGCTGTACTCAGTATAGAGCGACATGCAGTACTTGAGGAGGATATCCATCTGATCGGCCATTTCGAAATCCTCAATCGTCGCTTCTGGCAGGTCCCTGCTTTCCTCAATCTCGCGGATCTTCGAGAGAACATACGAATGGAAACGCGGGTCGATTGAATCCAGAATGTTGAAATAAGAACTATCCATGGAACACCCCTGACAATACGAGTGAGAAATCCATCCTGCCGGTAAGTATGCCGGCAGGATGTTTGGTTTTGAGTTCGTTTTGTTAAGATGAGACCCGGTTGAGGGTCACGGGTTGACGGGGAGTTTCACGACCATCGCTGTGTTAAGATAGCGCAGGTTCACGACGGAACGTGTTCTCCAAATCAACAAAAACCCGGTTTGTTCGATGGTTTCATTTTTCCTGATTCAGGAACGCTATTTCAGAAAAACGATTGATCGGTTTTCAGTGAAACTGCCCGCATCGAGCCGATACAGGTATGGTCCACTCGCTACAACAAGTCCACTACCGTTCCTACCATTCCAGGCAACGGTCTTATATCCTGCAAATTGGAACTCATTGACCAGTTTGACAATCTCCCGACCGAGAAGATCATAGATAGTCAGCGTCACCCATGTGTCTTCGGCGATGCCGTACAGTATAGTTGTCGCGGCGTTGAATGGACTGGGATAAGCCTGGTCCAGAAAGGTCCGTTCCGGTATTCCTGAATTCGCCTGCACGGCAGACACGGGAGTTCCTTTGTCAATTTTTTCAAAGAGGAACGTGGAGGAGGCGAAAACCGAATCGGGATAGAGACCCATGTGAAGGGTTAATGTATAAACCCCCGCTGGTGAGTCTTGTTGAATTCTAAGGGAACGGGTCCTCACGAACTCCTGAAAGGGCGAAAGTTTGATAGGTTTGAGGTCAAGGAGTTCCCTTGGCTCCGGTTCCCCCGGTCGCAGAAGGGTGGCCCAGATGTCGAAGCTTTCCTTCATCTCAGTACGATTGAAGATTCTCATGTCCATTGATACAGTGTCTCCCTCTTCCGGTATTGGAAGGAATTTGGCGGGAATCGAGATCGTCCCAGTGACCGGAGTATCAATCACCCCCAAATGGACCGGGACAAGGATCTGGGGAGAATTGGGGTCGTTTGATTCCAGCACGAGCGTGCATGAGTGAACACCCGGGACCAACCCCTCCGAAGACAGACGGACACGCGTAGATTCTGCCGAACCTGGCGGAACCTCACCCATTTCCGGAACTACGACTAACCATGCGCAGGCTGATTCGAGAGAGCTAATAGACCACGTGAGTGCCTCGGTCCCTCTGTTCTCCAGAATAAGGGGTAGATTCACGACTTCGTCCGCTGGAATGACGAATTGAATCGTATCGGGTTCAACGCTTATGAACGGACCGCTTCCTGGTGATTGGTTGTCCCCCATGGTTCCCGGGGATCCAAGATCCCCATCATTGCCGACGTACGCTGGTTGTCTGACCGGAGCAGCAGTCCAGTTTTCACCCGCATTGTTATCGACGCTGAAATCCGCGAGACCCATCGATGCGCCGGTCAGGTCAGGCCACAATGTCCCGGAATCGTAGCTGATGGAATCAATCAACACACCGTCCGCGGACATGATAATCTTGTCGTCGGCATTTCCGAGGGTGAATGCGCCCGATGACCCCCAGTCATACATTGTTGCGGCGTGAAGACCTCCGTTAATCGCAGAGTCCGTATTTATGCAAAACACAGCGAATGAGGCCGGGGAAACAACGAAGGAGCCCTGAATTGTGAAACTGTTTGAGCCACCATCGTAGATACGCCATCCTCCCATATCGATGGACTGCCTCGTGGTGTTGTAGACCTCAAACCATTCGCCATCTGTATCCCCTGCTGCCAGTGGGTCCTTCATGATCTCGGTGATGATGACATCATTCTCAGCCAGGGGTTCTGCAAGAACGAACGGATAGCTTCCCGGTGCTATCATATTCCCAACGATGTCAGTGACCCCCTCGATGGAGAGTGCGTAGGTCACGCCTTTTGAAAGAGGGGGTATGGTGAGTTGAACAAGCGCGGCGTTGTTTGAATCGCGACGGGCAATTTCCGGCTTTCCGATTCCCGGTGTAATCGCATAGTTGGTAGGTGTGCCTGCTGTGGAAGAATCGACAGCTTCGCTGAAAAGGACTTCAACAATGGTTGGCAATGTTGCACTGACGGAAATGACAGTTGGTGGTACGGAATCGAAGACCGAGTTCACGAAACCCGGTGTACCCCTATCATTGCCGCTCCAGGGAGTCACCGCTTCCCTCCAGTTGCTGCCGAGCGAGTTGTCAACTCCCGGGTGGATGAGTTCCATGGAGGCGCCTGTTGGATCCGGAAATTGAACCCCGTCGTCATATCCGACCCTGTCACGCTCAATTCCGTCCGGGTCCACAAGGACAAGCTGGTCTATTCCGTTGCCGAACGTTATTGCAGAGCCGTACGAGTAATCCACAATGACGTTCCCGTTCAGGGTGGTGTCAGCGTTTCTTCCGAAGACGAGATACCCATGTGGAACAAGGGTTACGGGAGATGCAGCATCGATCACGTGGTTGTTTGAGCCATCGTCCTTGATGGTCCAACCATTGAGATCGATCGGACTTTCGCCAATGTTATGCAGTTCAAACCACTCGCCATCGGTATCGCTGGCGAATTCGGGATTTTGCATGATCTCATTAATCACGACTTGTGAAAGCAGGGCGGGGGCGGGAAGGACCGTCGTGGAACACGCGACGATGAACAGCGTTGCGACTCGATTGAGTTGCATGGCTGACTCCTTCTTTTTTTGTAGTGATGTTGAATCGACTGCTGTAAGAATCCGGCGAATACATCAGCGCGAATTACAACAGTATGGGCGGGGTGATTTTCTTTGCGGCGAGTCGTGCGGGAATCTGGTGCGGGAAGGTCTCTAACAAAACGAACGGGAGAATATACTAACGGAATCGGGCCAAGTCAAGAAGATTCGTTCGGGGAATCACTTCGAGGGTCGTCTCGGAGGATCCTTCAGTCCAATCGATTTTCCGGAAACTTTCAAACTCTCCATGAAGAGGCTCTTCAATGTCTTGTGTTCCTTGTACAGTGTTATGGCATACTCACGAAGTATTTCCATTTCGTCTTCTTCAGTAAGGATTCCTTCTGGAAACTTGCCCGTCGCGGCTGCGTCTTTTGCACCAGAAAGTCTTGAATGCACAAGGGCCCTGAACAGGGGATCAAGGGAGTAAAGTTTCTTGAAGAATTCTGCCATCGCGTTCACCTCTCGTGGAAAAATGACTTGCCCCAGGTCAATAGTACCTGTGATGCCCCGTGACCTGTTGAACCTCGAACTTTTTCAGGATTTTCCAAATCGTCCGCTCTGAAATGGCGATGCTATGGTTTTCAGCCATGTAGACCTTCAGTCTCCTCTGACCAAACCCTGTTTCCTGCCGTGCCTTTCGAAGAAGCAGGACCACCGATTCCGGTGTTGACCTTGGAAAGTGGTGCGGCCTTCTTGACCTATCGGCAAGGCTCCTCAAATCCTGTCCTGATTCCTTATATCGTTTAAGCCATTTGTAGAATGTCTTCTTGCTTATCTGGAAGCGTTCACAAACTTCTTTAACATTTCCGGAGTGCCAGTAGTGACGAAACCAGGCCATTCTTCCGTTTTCGAGGGGGATCACGTTCACCGGAGAAGCATCATGGCTCCCCGTTGAAATTGGTCGGTTTTGAATGTCATGCTTCATCAAGTCGATCCTTTTCGTTCTAAAATTGTTGACGGAGGGTGGTAGTAGCAGAAGATATGCCAAACGAGGTGGGGGGTTGAAATCGGATTGATTTAAGGTCTTTCCTGCAGGGTCATGACCAAAGAGACCGACATCCTTCGGAAAAAAGCGGATTGCTTTTCAGCTTACATTTCGATAGATTTTTCCACTCATTTCAACGAAATTGGCCTCATTCGCGCCTCTTTCGTCCTATCAGGGCAGAAAGGATTGGATGACTTTGTCTGGAGAACCGAGTGGTTTCCCAAGGGTCCGAAGGAGTCCTTTGGAGGACCCCTTTGGGGGAAGGCGCTGGTCGAGGTTGTCGTTGCTTGAACCTGAGTTGCACGTGACGAATTATCTGGAGAGGTGGCCGAGTGGTTGAAGGCGCTGGTCTCGAAAACCAGTATACCTTAATTGGTATCGTGGGTTCGAATCCCACCCTCTCCGCAGACTGCTTCCTTGAGTGGAACACGATGGCTGACCAGACCGGATAGACTGCACAGACTGAATAGACTGAACATGAAGGAATCAAAGTAACTCCCATGCTTATTGTTATGAATTCTGACGCTTCCCGGGGAGACATCGCTGATGTAAAACGACGTCTTGAGTCGATGGGTTACGAAAGCCGCGAGCTTCCTGTTGACAGCAGAACGGCGATCAGCGTTGTCGGCGATTCCGGCAAGATCGATCCTGAACAGTTCCAGACGATGCCGGGCGTGTCGGAGACCATTCCAATCCACAAGCCCTTTCGACTGGCCGGACGCGACTTCCGTTCTGAGGATACTATCGTCCCTGTTGGGAGAGAGTTGATCGGAGGAAAGGATCTGGCGATTATTGCCGGCCCTTGCTCTGTCGAGAGCCGCGACCAGCTTCTGAAAACCGCCGAAGCCGTGAAGGCGGCGGGTGCACGGTTCCTTCGCGGAGGTGCCTACAAGCCACGAACATCACCTTATGCATTTCAGGGATTGCGTGAGGAAGGATTGGCGCTTCTGCGTGAAGTGCGTGAAGCAACGGGATTGAAGATTGTTACAGAAGTGAAGGACGTAGCGACTCTCCCACTGGTCGCCGAAACTGCTGATGTTATTCAGATCGGCGCCCGGAATATGAGTAACTTCGCGCTCCTCGAAGCAGTCGGCGAGTTATCAAAACCCGTCCTTCTCAAGAGAGGGATTTCAGCGACTATTGAAGAACTCCTCATGTCGGCAGAATATATTCTGTCGCGCGGGAACCAGAACGTCATTCTCTGTGAGCGGGGAATCCGCACGTTCGAACCATATACGCGGAATACGCTTGACCTCAATGCCATTCCCGTCATCAAAAGCCTCTCCCACCTTCCGATTATTGTGGACCCAAGTCATGGTATTGGAATGTGGAATGGTGTGAGTGCGATGGCCCTTGCTGGAATTGCTGCAGGGGCAGATGGGTTGCTGGTGGAGGTCCATCACGATCCGTCTATCGCATTGTCCGATGGACAACAATCGCTAAGGCCGGGAAGATTCAGAGAGTTGATGGATCGAATCAGACTCCTTGCGCCAATTGTTCATAGATCGGTGGCCGAGGAAGTCTCTCACGAAGCTGCCGGTGCGGTTGCTCTGGAGGGATAGTCCTGCTTATGCTCGCGATGAAGCCCTCATCGCAGCGACAAACTGTGCGTCTCAGAGAGGCTTGAATCGTTCGAAGGATTGCCGGCACCCGTCGCAATAAAAGATCTGGCGGCAAAGGGTAGACCCGAAGGAGCTCTCCATCCTGGTGCTGGCTGAGTTGCAGTGTGGACAAGGGACGGGCCGGCCATGGGCAGACGCGAAGTCCGAAGCATTGGACGGTGGAGGGGCGATTCCAAACATTCTTAGTTTTTCCTGCACATCCTGATCAAGCATATCGGTGGACCACGGCGGAGAAAAGGTGGTCTCGATAAGCACCTCTGCATAACCAAGCTGATTCAACCTTGACCGAATTTCCTGCATGATCGCGCCGGTTGCCGGGCAGGCAACATAGGTAGGGGAGAAGAGGACTTTCACGCCTTCATCGACTTTTACCCCGCGAATCACCTTCATTTCTACAAGCGAAAGTACGGGGATCTCCGGGTCCGCAATTTTTCCGAGTTCCTCCCAAACCTGTTGTTCTGCGGCTGACATCACCATGTTGCTCCTGGTATGCTCCGATAGACCTGCTGCATATCCTCCACGAGCTGCCTGAGGTGTGGAACGTGATCCTGCCGGCGTCCCCCATAATCAGGTGTGCACGCGATTGCCACAGATCCATTTGTTCTTGAAACAGGAGCACGAAGAGATACGCTCTCGAGCACAGGCAAGACGTTTTCTAACCATTGAGCCTGCAGTACGCGGTTTCCTTTGAATATTCCTCCGGAGATGAGTTCATCCTCTCCCTCGAGGATTTCAAACATCCCCAGTGCCTGTGGAAATGCTATTGTGACAGCATCCTGCATCCTTCTCCTGCTTTCGTCAGTCGCGTCACCCAATCGCTCGACGAGTCCTTTGCTGTGAATCAGATGATATCGCTCCTCAGGGAGGAGTTTTCCCGAAACTTCCTTCAGGCCGAAATGGCTGCTCTCTGTTAGTCCTTCCAGCCGGAGACGCTCTGCCTCATCAAAGAGAAACTGCCTCACAACAGTGTAGGCAAAGTCCCCTTTTGGATATGTTACAAACCTGCAACAAGAGAACTCTCTCCAATCACGCTCGAACACCATCTGATCGGGAGTCTTGTGCGTGAATGGCTCAAGAAGGGCGTACCATACAAGTGAATGACCCATCTCGTCCTGGGCAATATTCGAGAATGCAATGTCTTCTTCGAGGATGGGCGCGTGACCGGTCCATTCCGAATCACGATGACCAAGGACCAGCTCATCATCAGCGAGGGCCAACAGGAATTGCTGAAGCGCTCCGTCGCTCGTGGTGGCGTTAGCTGGCATGAGGGTCAAGTTTGTCCGGGGCGCCGAATGTTTTTGGATCACGGTAACTCTTGTCGGTGGCTTGTGAAAAGAAGCTCTCATCCTGATAGTCCGAGGCGGTCAGCTCCCGCGTCGGAACAACCCAGATGCTGGAGCAGCGGAGGCGCCGTGCGAACTGGTCTCTTGCGAGATGAAGCGCCATCTGCGGATCAGGTGCATGGACACAGCCGACATGAATATGGGCATCACCGCGTCTGGTCTGATGAAACACCTCGTATGTTTCCCACTGCGTGTCTGTCATGAAACTCTTGCGGTCGACCCCTTTACCTCCATTGCCTCACGAACCCAGCGGCCTTCCTCATGCGCTCTCCGCCGGACTTCAAGCCGTTCGGCGTTGCAGGGTCCGTCTCCGTTCACAACGCGCTTCAGTTCGTTCCAATCCGGTTGGGTATAGTGATGATGACCGGTTTTCTCATCAAAACGACACTCCTGGTCAGGCACTTCCAATCCCAATGCCCTGATTTGAGGAACAATCAAATCAACAAACTCCTGTCGCACCTGTTCATTGGATTTGGTCTTAATCTTCCAGCGAAGGGCAAGGTTTGTGTGCACTGAAAGGGTGTCGGGAGGGCCGGACATCATCAGCGTAGGGTACCACCACCGGTTGATTGACTCCTGAGCCATTGTACGCTGTTCCGGGGTTCCCTTTGTCAGGGAGACAACGAGGTCGTACCCCTGCTTGATGTGAAATGCCTCTTCATAGCAGATTCTCTTCATCGCACGAGCATAGGGGCCGTACGAACTCTGTGACAGCATGGTCTGATTAACCACAGCGGCCGTGTCAACGAGCCATCCAATGACTCCTACGTCAGCCCAGGTGGGGGTGGGGTAGTTGAACACATTCGCGTACTTTGCTTTTCCATTCAACAATTCATCCATCATCTCTTCACGCGATTTACCGAGTGTTTCCGCTGCGCGGTAAAGGAGCTGGCCGTGGCCGGCTTCATCCTGCACCTTGGCAACAAGGGTTAGCTTCCGCCTGAACCCCGGTGCGTAAGGAATCCATTTTCCTTCGGGGAGTTGTCCGACGATTTCGCTGTGTGCGTGCTGGCTGATCATCCGGATGAGGTTCTTTCGATAGTCCTCCGGCATCCAGTCACCCGGCTCCACCTTTTCACCCCGCGAGACACGAGCTTCGAAAACGGCCAGCTTTTCTTCGATTGTTGCTTCAACTGACATAGAATTCCCTGTTCATCGGCAAGGTCATGGATCAACAACTGGTAGCTGTATGCATCAATATACAAATCCTGCCCCTTGTTCTCAACGGTTCGGAGCTAGAGCGCCATGACAAGTTGCCGGACTTTGAGCGCACACCCCCAGCTAAGAGCAACACCAGCACCGCCATGCCCATAGTTGGGGATCACCGGTTTTCCCTCTTCAACCGTAGCTTCCAGCCGGATGCCACTGGACCTGCCCGGCCTCATGCCTGTGTACCCCGTTCGCTCAAACATACCGATATCGGTCCCAGTGATTCCGTGGAGGATATTCCTGTTGAGCGTTTCGATTGGTGCAGGTACTCCATCCTTCATTTCCGCATCGATGGAGGGGAAGGTCGGCTCACCGTTCCCGTCTATTACTCCGACCTCTCTGCTTCCGCCAAGAAGCCATCCTTTTCCACGACCGTCATGATCTCCACTTCTCGGGAAGAAGTAGACGTCATAGGGATACTCGGAATCCGGGGGCTTGTAGTTGTAGGAGAAAACAGATTCGTCGCGACCTGGGGGAAATGGCGCGCCATGAACGAACATCAACCGTCCGCGGATGGGGTGGACATTTGGATCATTAAACAATGTGCGGGCCCAGAGACCGGTACAGTTTACGAAACACGATTCTTGCGATTGTCGGAAATCATCTGGCAGGAACTGACGGTCCACGATTTTCCCTCCTGACAGGGCATATCTTCTGAACAGATACGCCAGATAGAGAGGCATTTCTGCGAAAAGGATTCTGGCAACCCATCCAAACACCTCTCTTCCGATGATTTGGGAAAATGGAAGATGTTCCTTCTTTGTTCCATATGGTACGCAACCATGAAGGACGTGCGCATAGGACGGCATGGCACCCGTGTTCTCGGTTTCCAGTTCATAGTGGTCCTGCCACCGGACACCCGTCAGCGGAAGGCGGGAGAGGCGACTGAACACGTTTTGGGATGTCTCAAACAGTCCTACAAGGTCCCCGGCCTCAACCGTATGGGGTATAATGCTTGCTGCCGGGAAAAGAGAAGAGAAATCAGGGTGATGATTCCTGTCCATATCCCTGTCGGCGCGAAGGTGAGAGTACACCGTTGTGGAGAAACCCGATTCCTGGAGGACAATTGCGGTGGTGATCCCGCTGATTCCCGCTCCAAGGATGGCGATGTGTCTCGCTGGCATTGTGAGGAAAGATACCATGGTCGTTGGTGACCTGCAATTGGAATGATGGAAACTCAAAACCGATTTTGTTACATTCTTCATCATTTGAAATGACCTGCCCGTCAGGCACCGGACCTTTTTCTCAACGCACCACCTCACTGCACGAGTAAACTTGCACGTTCCGAGAGTACGCTTTGCTCCGAGTCCGACCGGATATCTCCATGTCGGCGGCCTTCGGACCGCCCTCTACAACTACCTGTTTGCACGCAGGCATGGTGGTGTTTTCGTCCTTCGGATTGAGGACACCGACCGCGCCCGCCTTGTCGAAGGCGCTGTAGAGAACCTGATCTCGACAATCCGTTGGGCCGGCCTGGATTTTGATGAAGGGCCCGGAATCGGTGGGCCGTTTGGTCCGTATGTTCAGTCGGAACGACTCGTTATCTACAAGAAGTATGTCGACGAA
>DAIPLH010000248.1:0-5108 GCA_036769325.1 Bacteroidota bacterium | reverse complement strand
CAGAAACGGACTTCAGGCAGGGAGTGTGGCGCTCGAGGCTGCAATGGACAATTGCCGGATCGAGCAGGAGCAGTCTTCCCGTGACCTTGCCAGCGAGCGTGCCGTTCTCCAGGTTCTTGAAACCAAGCTCACGCAGAAGAGAACGGAAATGCAGGACTTGTCGGACCGGACGATCGTCCTCGTTCAGACAATCGCGGAACAGCAGGGAGAGCAGGACCGGAAACGCGGGAGAATGGAGAATCTGCAGGGACGCTTCGCGCGCGCCGAGGAGGAGATCCATGGCTACGGACAGGAGATTGCCCGCCTCGAAGAAGAAATTACACGCCTCAGGGAAGAAGACAAGCGCCTCAGGCGAATGTTCACTGAAGCGGAAATGAAATACTATGAAGCAGAGAAGCAACGAACTGAGCTTGCTGAGAGCAAGGCCCGGCTTCAGGCCAGCGAGTTGGAACTGCGTGGTGATCTCCAGCGAAGGACCGCAAAAGCAGAGTTTCTTCAGGGACTTGTCGAAGCCAACGAAGACGTTTCTGAAGGGGTTCGGTACCTTGTTTCCCGGCCGTCGACTTCCGGAGCCCAGCCGGTTACAGTTGCAGACATCGCAGTGATCGATCAGGCACTCCGGCCAGCGCTCCATGCAGCACTTGGCGAATATGCCGGGATGCTCATTGCCGGCACCTCTTCAGAGGCTGTCCAGGCGATTCAGCAACTCAAAAAAGAGAATCGGGGTAAGGCTGCATTTGTTTGTATGGACCGCCTCCCTGAAATCGAACGGGCGAGTGCTGTCCCCGCTATGGATGGGGTTCGCGGCTGGGCATCAGAGCTGGTGAACTGCGGAGATGCTTACCGCCCGCTCTTTCGCTTCATCCTTGACCGTGTTCTTATTGTGCGGGACCGTCAGGTTGCGGGAGAGGTCGTTCGGAGGCTTGCAGGAATGACCTGCGTTACGATCGACGGAGAAGTCCTGACAACGGCCGGTCTCACGAAGGGCGGGAGTCGCGGAAAAGATGAAGGGAACAGTCTTGGCAAGCTGGTTCAGATCAAAGAGCTCAAAAAGGAAATTGAAGATCTCGAAAAACAGGTGAATGGACTCCGCCGCGTCCAGGAAGAGTTGCAGAAACAATCCGACGCGCTGAATCTGAAGGATTGCCAGGACGAGGTGAAGCGCGTTGAAAAGGAGATGAATGGTGTTGAGGTCCGGATGGCACAGCTCGAATTTGAAAAGAAACGGGCGGGCGATGTCATCGTCAGAAACCGCGAAGAGATGGAGGAATTGCAGGAACAATCGGCAGCTCTTGGACAGGAAATCGTCCAGGGAGTTCCCGCTCTTGACCGGGTGAAGGAAGAGAAGGTGGAGATCGAACGGAGAGGCGGAGCCATCCAGCTTGAGCTGGAATTGCTTGAAAGGGAATGGAACGAGAGATCCAGATCGGTCAATGAGCTCGGTGTGCATGCGGCGACATTGCATGGAAACTATCAGAATGCCGTGAACGATTTACAGCGTACACACGAACGTTTGTCCGACATCATGACGCGGACTGATCGGCTGGGTGATGAGATTGCGAAAGCAGAAGAAGGCATTGTCCTGACAGAGGCGGCCGTCGCCGAGAGCCTGGACACTCAAAGCTCTCTTGAGGTTGTGCTCGAAGAGCTTGACGGGAAACGGAAGGAAATTGCCGATCTGGTTGCCGGTGTAAGGGAAGAGATCCACGAAATAGAGATGCGGATCAAGGATGACCGGAGAAGCCACGACGATTCTCTGAATGCCATCCATGAGCTTGAGCTCAGGGTCGCCGACCTGAAGGCAAAAGAGGAGCACATCGTCGCACGGGCGAAGGAGGAGTTTGAGATCTCACTGGAGTTGAAGGCCTATCCGAACGATGAGTTTGTCGATTTTGCCGCTCTACGCGAAGAAATCCAGGGGTTGCGGGAAAAGATCAAATCCCTCGGGAACATCAACTTCGCGGCATTTGAGGAATACAATACCGAAAAGGAACGGTGCGAGTTTCTTACTGCCCAACGCCTGGACCTTATCGAAGCCGAAAAGACGCTCCTCTCCACGATTGAAGAAATCAACGCCACAGCTCAGAGGAAGTTCCTCGAGACCTTCTCCCAGATCCGGGTCAACTTCATCGAAACATTCAAAAGCCTTTTCGACCCTGGAGATGAATGCGATCTTGTCCTCGAGGAAGAGGTCGATCCGCTCGAAGCGAAGATTGAAATCATTGCAAAGCCCCGGGGCAAACGGCCGACCTCGATTGACCTCCTTTCAGGGGGAGAGAAGACACTTACTGCGACAGCGCTGTTGTTCGCTATCTATCTTGTCAAGCCGAGTCCCTTCTGCATCCTGGACGAGGTCGATGCACCGCTGGATGATGCAAACATCGACCGGTTCACGCGCATCCTGAAGAAGTTCTCCAACAACACCCAATTCATTGTGGTCACTCATAACAAGAGAACCATGGAGGCAGCGAGTGCCCTGTATGGTGTCACTATGGAAGAAGAAGGTGTTTCAAAACTCGTTACTGTGAGGTTTAACCAGTCTACGGTGAGGTCCGCAGAACTGGTTTCCGGGTAGGATAGCGTGTCTGTAAGAATCTTTGCGGATTTTGACGGAACGGTGACGCACGAGGACGTCGGCAATGCATTCTTCCGCAGGTTTGGAGGCGAACAGAGCGAAGAAATTGTACGCAGGTACCGCTCCGGTGCCATTTCAGCAGCAGAGTGCTTTACGCTCGAAGCCGAAGCAATGGGCGAGTTTCAGCTTTCAGACGCAGAGGCCTTTGTTCGGGCCTGCCCGATCGACGGCACCTTTGCCTCGCTGATTTCCTTCGCACAGGAGCAGGGACACCAACTGACTGTCCTCAGCGACGGGTTGGATTTCTATATCAGGGCCATACTCGAAGCCAATGGCATGGGTGATGTTCGGTTCTTCGCCAACAAGGCGGAGTTTGTCCCAGGAAACAGGGACGGCCATTTCACGCTGAAGCTGAGCTTCCCATTTTCCGATTCTGAATGCCAGCGCTGTGCATGTTGCAAACGAAACATGATGCTCACGCAGAGTTCGGATGATGATGTGATTGTTCTGATCGGTGAAGGTTACTCTGATACCTGCCCGGCTAGCTATGCGGATGTGGTGTTTGCAAAAAAGGATCTTCAGAAGTTCTGCCAGACGGAGAACATCTCCTATTTTCCATATGCGGATTTCAATGATGTTGTGAGAAAACTGGAGGCAATGACGCAACGCGGAAGGCCACTTCGCAAACGGGCGAGGGCCGAGTTGAAACGACGGGCAGCTTTCAGGGCGGAATAAATCAGGTTGCGGGCAATGGGTTTCGCAGGCAGGGTTCGGCAGGCTGCATTTCGCTTCAGAAGTTTCACCCCTATTCCATTTCTCATTCTTGCGGTTGCCTTTGCCAGGCCGGTTTTCTGGGGGTTGGTCACAGGGTTCTTCATGATCTGCATAGGAGAGTTGCTCCGGTTTTGGGCGGTCTCTGTGGCCGGTGGTGAGACCCGAACAACCAGGATTCCTCATGGCCGTGGGGACCTGGTAACAGACGGACCGTTTGCGTACCTCCGGAACCCTATGTACGTGGGAAACCTGATCATCTATTCCGGCGTCGGGCATCATGTCGATGGCCATTTTTCCCTGGCTCCTCCTTGCAGGGTTGCTCTGCTTTATCATTCAGTACGCTCTGATTATCACGTACGAAGAGGATTTCTTGAAGGGTCGTTTTGGACCGGCATACGCCGAATATGCCGTGAGGGTTAACCGGTTTCTTCCGCGTCTGTCACAGCACACAGGCGCAGGTCATGCCCGCGGGAATCCTGCTGTTGGATTGAGATCGGAAAGGCGGACATTGCAGGCAGAAGTGCTTGTGGTTGTTCTGTTCATTGGAATATACGTTACCAGTTGGGGACAGGGATAGAGCACCGTGCCTGACCGTGTGATGATGGTGGCAGGGGAAGCCTCGGGCGACCTCCACGGGGCAGGAGTTGTGAGGGAGTTGAGGAAGAGGGTACCTGGAGTCTCGGTGTTCGGGGTAGGGGGGAACATGATGCAACGCGAGGGGATGGAGCTCCTGCATCATAGCTCAACCCTCTCCTTCATGGGTTTTGCCGAGGTCATTCGACACCTGCCTGTCATACGACGGGTTGAACTGTCTCTTGAACGTGCCCTGGATGAGAGGAAACCTCAGGTTGTGGTGTTGATCGACTATCCCGGGTTCAACCTGAGATTCGCACGAATGGTGAAGGATCGACAGATCCCGATCCTGTACTATATCAGTCCGCAAATATGGGCCTGGCATCGCGGTCGCTTGAAAAAGATCAAGGCTCTTGTTGACGAGGTCAATGTCATCTTCCCTTTTGAGGCTGACATTTATCATGACGCAGGTGTCCCGGTGAAATTTGTCGGACATCCGTTGCTGGAGCGTCTGGCCTCCACCGGGAGCAAGGAGAGTTTTCTTCAGAAGAACGGTCTTGATCCCGGGAAGAAACTGGTCTCCCTTTTTCCGGGAAGCCGGATGCAGGAAATTCGACAGATCCTTCCGACGATGGTTTCTGCCGCCCGCGTCCTGAAAAGGGATCCTGGAGTGCAGGTGGCCGTCGGGCTTTCGCCTGGATTGGAGAGGGAACAGCTAAGGCCATTCCTTGGCGCGGATGGCGAGGTTATTGCCCTCGAGAATGCCACCTATGGATTGATGGAGCATTCTGATGCAGCGATTGTGACCTCGGGGACAGCAACGCTCGAAACGGCATGGTTCGGTACTCCCATGGTTGTGGTCTACAAGACCTCACCATTGACATTCTTCCTTGCGAAATTCCTTGTCAGAGTCCCGCACATCGGACTTGTGAATATTGTGAGCGGCAAGGAAGTTGTTCCGGAACTGTTGCAGGGTGAGATGACTGTACAGGCAATTGTTCGTGAGGTTTCAAGATTCCTGACGGACATGCAATATAACCACTCAGTGAGAGAGCAGCTTTCTCTTGTCAGGCAAAAGCTTGGAACACCGGGGGCATCCGGCCGCGTTGCTGAAAACATTGTTGCACTCGCGGGTTCACGATGAGACTGGCTGCAGTGTTAACGATCATTGTGATGACGGGGCTGG
>DAIPLH010000247.1:0-5115 GCA_036769325.1 Bacteroidota bacterium | reverse complement strand
GTACCATGTATGCCGAAGTTCAGGATTGACGATCAGGCGTGCACTGGTTATGCATATCAACAAGAAGTATGTCCGGAATGGTTCACTTGATCTCACTCAACTCTTTGTTTGTTCAGATGTTACTGATCTCGTCAGGGAAAAGGCTCGAAGCATCGGTACGGCCATAGCCGGGATGCAAGAGGTGATTGCTGCGGACGTCTGTCCGGAGCGCGCCATCGGGCCACAATGTGGGAGCCCATACGACTGTCCTCTGATTGATCATTGCTGGTCGTTTCTACCGGACGACGATATCTTCACACTCTACCGGATGAAGGAGAAGAAGGGATTCGAGCTTCTGGAGGACGGCTATCTCTCGATCAAGGACCTCCCGGTTGACTATGAGACCACAGATAGGAGGGAGATTCAAATCCAGGCAGTTCGCACAGGTGAGGTCCAGATCGACCGGGAACGGATTCGATCATATCTGGACAGTCTCACATACCCTCTCTATTTTCTTGACTTCGAAACGATTAACCCGGCGATTCCACGCTACAACGGAACCCGGCCGTTCCAGCAGATCCCATTCCAATTTTCATTGCATATCGTCAGCTTTCCCGGAACTGAGCCCGAACACCACAGCTTTCTCGCGGAGGGAACAGACGATCCCAGACCCGAACTGCTCCGGAGGCTCCAACTGCTCCTCGGACGAGTGGGATCGATCGTGGCATACAACGCGCCGTTTGAGAAAAGCTGCCTGGAGTCATCTGTCGAGATGTACCCTGACTGTACCCGATGGTGTGATGGCATCGTTGCGCGTCTTTCTGACCTCTATCTTCTGTTTTCTGACTTCTCCTGGTACCACCCGGAACAGCATGGCAGCGCGTCCATGAAGGCCGTGCTTCCCCTGCTGACCGGTTTGTCATATGACGATATGGAAATTGCCGATGGGAGCACGGCCAGCACCGCGTTCATGAGGATGACATTCGGGAAGATGGAACAAGAGGAAAAGAAGAAAACGCGCGAAGACCTGGAGCGATATTGCCGTCTGGATACACTGGGGATGGTGGCGATGGTGAGGCTGGTGGGGAGGTGTGAGAACGCTGCGCGAATAGTGAAATGAGTCAGATACTTTGTTGCAACTAGGTGACTTTTCTCCCATATTCACGTGTGGCGCGCTGGTGAGTTTGTTCAACATCCAGCCTGTAACCGGCCGGCCACAGTGTCTCCTTCAATATTTGCATTCCCTGTCGCGTTATACCTGAACGTGGCTGTCGCGACAACTTAGAATTGTAATAGACACAATCTCTTCCGCTGGCGGCCATATTACGAGTGTAAGCCCCCTTGCACCTGAGTCAGCCAATTGTCGGCTACCGCCCATCTTATCCCATATACAAGGCTCTAGTGTCCAACCGGTATTACTTCTCCTCGAGGATCCCTGAATTCATTCATGCATCTCGTGATGGAATCCTTGGCCAACTTGCAGGAAACAGTGGATCTTCCGTTGAGCGCGAGCAAATCGACGCTTGGGGCAGTCAAATCGACATACTTCAGAAGGCGTTGGGTCGACTATCTGGGAAAATCTTCTTCGAGTACTCCATCCCTAGGATGGGGCGAAGGATTGACACTGTATTAATTTCAAATGGTGTCATCTTTGTGCTGGAATTCAAGGTTGGAGCTCAAGAATTTCGATCATATGATGTCGACCAGGTTGTTGACTACGCGCTGGATCTTAAGAACTTTCACGAAAAGAGTCATTCTCATTACATTGCCCCGATCTTGATCGCCACAGAATCTCGAAGATCCCATCTAGAGACCACGATTACTCATCATGGCGACAGGGTATTTACTCCCATTCTTTCTAATGCCGAGAACATTGAGTCAGCTATCTCACTGGTGTTCTCAATGGTTCCAGTGGGACTTGACCAGATTGATGACTGGCAGACGGGAAGGTATCGCCCTACTCCCACAATTATTGAGGCAGCGAGATATCTTTACCAGAACCACAATGTTGAGGAAATATCAAGAAATGAGGCTGGCACTGCAAATTTAGCTAGCACCACTTCGACGATTGAACAAATCATTCGACAGTCGAGAGATGAATCATGGAAATCGATAGTGTTCGTGACGGGAGTCCCTGGAGCAGGCAAGACCCTTGTCGGCTTGAATGTTTCAACGACGTCTCAACGTCATGGATACAGCTCGGAAGCGGTCTTCTTGTCTGGGAATGGGCCGTTAGTGAACATCTTGCGAGAGGCTCTTGCCAGAGAAGATGCTCGATCAAGGGGAATTACAAAAAGTGAAGCTCTTAGGAAGGTTAAAGCGTTTATCCAGAACGTTCACCACTTTAGAGATGATTGCTTGAATGACGATGACCCGCCAGTCGAACATGTTGCCGTTTTTGACGAAGCTCAGAGAGCATGGGACCAGAAAACAACTGCAAACTTCATGAAGAGGCGCAAGGCTAGGTCGGGATTCAATCAGTCAGAGCCAGAGTTCTTGATCTCATGTCTAGACCGACACAATGATTGGGCAGCCATCATATGTTTGGTTGGGGGCGGGCAGGAGATTAACACGGGAGAGGCCGGAATCTCAGAATGGATCCTCGCCATTCAACGTTCATTCCCCAAGTGGAAAATGTTTCTTTCCCCTCGAATTTCTGATTCGGAGTATTGCACCGAGGATGATTTGAAGACTCTGAATTCGTTGGAAGGAGTTCACTACCAAGAGCAACTACATCTTTCAGTGTCGATGCGGTCGTTTCGGGCCGAGAATGTGTCCCTACTGATTAAGCAATTGCTGGACCTTGAGGGCGAGAAGGCACGTGAGACGTTTGGCTCTCTCAGCAATAAATACCCCGTTCGAGTAACCCGAGACTTAAGTGCAGCCAAAGAATGGCTTCGCACGATGGCGCGTGGAACAGAACGATTTGGAGTAGTCGCATCTTCGCAAGCAGAGAGACTAAGACCTCATGCGATCAATGTCAGATCACCCATGGATCCCGTCTCTTGGTTCTTGAACGACAAACACGATGTTCGTTCATCATACTATTTGGAGGAAGTGGCAACGGAATTTCATATTCAGGGGCTTGAGCTCGATTGGGCGTGTGTTACCTGGGATGCTGATTTGCGGTTGACCCCTGACGGTTGGAATCACTGCTCGTTTGTCGGGAGCAAGTGGCAAAGAATCCAAAAGCACGAAAGAAAAGTGTATCTGAAGAATGCGTATCGAGTATTGCTCACTCGCGCTAGGCAAGGGATGGTAATTTTTGTCCCACCTGGAGACGCTCGAGATCCAACCCGCAACCCGGAGTACTATGACCCAACGTTTCACTATCTACGTAGTATCGGATTTGAACTGTTGTGAGCCCTCGTCATGTAGAGAGAACCGATCGGAAGCGACATGTCAGCCTGCCACAGATGCTTGACCAAAGGCCCTCTCGCCGGTCGCCAGGGACATATTCAACAACTTCAAGTTCCGAAACCAGTCGCAACAACCGTCGGAATCCAAAAACAAAATCATTCGTCTTTCATAAATAAATCTGAGAACCAATGCCAATCATCATCACCAAACCAGGCCAGCGAGCTATCAAGGTCGATAAGACCTCTTTCGTCGCGGAGGAAAACTTGCAGCGGTACATCTTTGAGAATCCGGAGAGCCTTCCTCTATACGAAATCGAGGAAGATATCAAGTTGCTGATTTTGGCACGGGAGTTTGACACGGAAAGCGGGCCGATTGATGCATTCGGGGTCGACAGGAATGGGAATGCCTACATCATCGAAACAAAGCTTTATCGGAATACAGACAAAAGGCATGTCGTCGCACAGGTTCTCGACTATGGCGCTGCACTGTGGCGGAATGCCACGAGTCAGGGGATTATGGCTGCTTTGGGCGAGAACTGCAGGAGGGTTTTCGGATCAGACCTTCGTGTGAAACTGCAGGATTATTTCGGCCTTGCTGAGGAGGATGCAGAATCGCTTGAATCAAGGTTGTCGACAAATCTTGGATCGGGAACTTTTCGGTTTGTTGTCCTGATGGATCAACTCCATGATCGCCTCAAGGACTTGATCCTCTTCTTGAATGCAAACAGTCGGTTTACCGTCTTCGCTGTCGAGATGGAGTACTACAAGTATGAAAGCTATGAAATCGTGATCCCGAAGTTGTTTGGGTCAGAGGTGAAGAAGGAAGTTTCGATCGGTTCTGGAGGGGCGCGAATGAAGTGGGATGAAGAATCATTCTTTGCCGATGCTTCGAAGAAGTTGCCTGTGGAGGACGTTATGGCAATCAAGCAGTTATTCGAATTCGTAAAACAACATGCGGACAGAGTCTCTTGGGGCACGGGAAGTCTGCGTGGCTCCTTCAATCCGAAATTTGATCATATCAGCATCAGGTCAATACTTACGGTCTATAGCAGCGGAGAAATCACATTCAATCTCGAATGGCTAAACGATAGCGAAGAGGCGACGCGATTCCGAGAGCGATGGAGGGATATTCTCAACAAGAGGCTAGGACTGGGGATTGGCTTAGAAACTAAATACAGGACTCTGAAACCTGAGGAATGGGTGTCGAGAGGTCACGAAGTTCTGGCTGTGGTAGGAGAAGCAACAAAGGAAAAAACTCCTCGACATACGAGTTAATGTTGTTGCTTCACATCTCATTGTGAATCGTGAACCGTCAATTCACAATGGTGAATTGGGCCCCCTTACTCATACCTGAGTGATTCAACCGGATCCATCGAGGATGCTTTCCTCGCCGGAAAGTAGCCTGCCAGCAACCCGATCAGACCAAAGAGCCCGGAAGTAGCCAGGACAATAGGAAGGAAGAAGATTGGCCGGCCGAGGAATTGCATTGGTCCATCATCTGCAGGAAAGGTCCACACGACGGAGACAACACCCCAGGAGATCAGGAGGCCGATCAAGCCTCCGATTCCCGCGAGGAGCATTCCTTCAAAAACAAACTGATAGAGGATCTGTCTCCGCTTCGCCCCCACGGCCATCTTCAGTCCGATCTCCGCAGTCCGTTCCTTCACCACAACGTACATCACGTTTGCCACACCCACTCCTGCAATGAGAAGTGTCAGGAAACCCATACCGCCGAGGAACAATTCCATCCCGATGGCAATCTTGCGCCCGACCTTCT